>JALVTI010000001.1 GCA_027035985.1 Aquificales bacterium
ATGTAATTTTAGGCATTTCGGGAACGGTTGAATATATAAGTTTGATAAATAATGAACCTATGTTGGGGTTACCCTTTGGGGAAAAACCTTTAAAAGATGTTGTATACATTTCAACTTAAGTGGGCAAAAATTTAAATAAAAGGAGGAAAGAGTCGTGGCTACAAAATTTAGACCGGTTTTAGAAAAATTGGTTAGAGATGCTAATTTGGAGGGTGCCGTTTTAACCACTGCGGATGGTTTGCCGGTTGAAGCCGTTCTACCCGCGGGAATGTCGGAGGAGCGTCTAGCGGCTATGTCGGCGGCTATTCTATCGCTGGGTGAGAGGGCGGTATTTGAACTCGAAAAAGGAGCCTTGGAACAGATTACCGTAAAATCGGAAAAAGGCTATGTTATTGTTACCGGTATTGGAGATGAAGCGGTTTTAACCGTAATGGCGCCGGAAGATGCCAAGTTGGGATTGCTCTATTTGGAAATTAGAAAAGCGGCAAACGAATTGGCTAAGTTGCTTTAATATTTCCCTTTATCCTTTTTGAAAGGAAGTTAGAGATATCTAAAAGTAGGGAAGAGGCCACAAATACGGAGGAATAAGTTCCAACGGCTATTCCTATAAGAAATGCAAACGCAATATTTGAAAGCATATCTCCGCCAAAAATAAAGAGAACAAATGCTACTGCAAAGGTGGTCAAAGAAGTCATTAGGGTCCTGGATAGGGTTTCATTTATTGAAATATTTATAACCTCTTTAAGAGGGGTTGCCGGTCTCATTTTGAGATTTTCCCGTATACGGTCGAAAACTACGACGGTATCGGTAACGGAATAACCAGCAACGGTTAATAGGGCACCCATAACTTCAAGATTTACTTCCCTAAATGTTAGGGAATAGGCTCCAAGTGTAACGATAATATCGTGAAATAGGGCTAATAAAGCGGTAAGAGCCCACATAGGTTTAAATCTAAAACCCAAATATAGGGTGATAAGCAGTAAAGCGCTCAATATAGCGTAAATCGCTTTGGTTTTTAGTTCCGAACTAAAAACAGCTCCTATCATTTCAAATCTTACGAGTTTTGCACCCTTCAATTTTTCCAACAAAATTTGTTCTATTTTTTTAACGGGTTGGTCTAATCGAACTTTGACAATAATATGACCTTCTTTGGTTTCCTGAACGAGGAAACTTTTGAAACCGTATCCCTTTAGAAGTTCCTTTATCTTTTCCTCACTAACTGGTTTGGGAGGTGCTATTTCTATAACGTAACCTCCGGTGAAATCTAAACCGAGATTTAAACCTCTAAATTGGATTAGGAAAAGGCTACCCAGTACCAAAAATAGGGAGAGGATATAAGTTTTAAATCGAAAATCCATAAATGGGATGTTTTTGGGAAGTTTTACCATTAAAGTCTGCAATTATACATTTCTAACCCTTTTAGGTTTTTCCGGGTAGCGTATCCTCTCGTGGTAATAGGAAAGTAAAAGCTCCGTTAAAAGTTTTTTTATTTTTTCCAACTCCTCAGGAGAAAAGTTTACCTCTTTCAGTTGACCCTCTTCCAAAAGAAGATTTAAGGCTTTATTTACCGTCTTTTTGATATCTTCGGCTGTAGGATTTTTTAATGCCCTAACCATAGCTTCAACAGTATCGGCTATCATTACGATGGCAGTTTCCCTACTTTGCGGAATGGGTCCCGGATAACGAAACTTTTCCTCTGAAAGATTTGGATTTTCCTCGAGGGCTTTGTAATAAAAGTATTTAATTAGCTTAGTTCCTTGATGTTCCGGAATAAAACTAATAATTTCCTCCGGGAGTTTATATTTCTTAGCCAAAGAAATACCTTCTCCGACGTGATTTTTTATTATAGAGGCACTTACTTCGGGTTTTAGATTTTTGTGGGGGTTTTCTCCGTTAACATTTTCAATGAAGTATTGGGGATTTATCAGTTTACCGATATCGTGAAACATAGCACCGACCCGCGTTAAAAGGGGGTCGGCTCCCAATTTACGCGCCAGGGTTTCCGAAAGGAGTGAAACCATTACCGAATGGTGGTAAGTTCCGGGAGCCCGCAACATCATTTCCTCCATCAGGGGATTGGATAAATTTGCCAATTTTTCTAACTTCTCGTCGCTATACATGTGGGGAAAGAGGTCTAGAGATTTTTGCAGACCAAAAACCAAGAGAATAACGGTAAATACCGATATAGCATAAATGATGGGAAGCTCCCAAAGTTTATGAGGTGCTATTTGTATCCACTTCCCCATTAAAATAGCGGCAAAGACAATGTTTCCCGCCAAAACACCTAGTATTTCGGAAATAGTATCCCTCCGCCGACCGTAAAGGTCGGCGGCTACAATATTTCCCAAAATAAAACCTACCAAGGTATACGGGTCGGGTTGGGCGAAAAGTAAGGTAATAGCTACTATTAATAGAATTGGAAAAATGTTTTCTCTTCTAATAAAGGTTTTTAAAAGAATTCCTACAGATGTTCCTACCAATAAAAGATAATAAGCTTCGTTAAAGGGTTTTAGTTTAAAGGGGTCGTAAACGGAAATTATTTTTGCGAGAAGTATCAAAAGGGAAAAAGTTAATACTAAAGTTGTAGCCGTTTTTTTATTTTTTGGAAGGTAGCCGATAACTTTTTTTTCGACATACAGAAGAGTAAGACTTAAAAAAGTCCAAAAAATGGGCAAATATTTCCAATCCTCCAGGTGGAAGATTATTAGTAAGCTCCATAAAAAGGATAGTGAGAAGAGGAAACCTTTTCCGGCGAGATTGTTAACTTTGTTCCTCTTTGGGTGTCGCATCTGACTCTTTCTGTTTCTCAAAGTGCTCGTAAGCCTGTATTATTTTCTGCACTATAGGGTGTCTAACCACGTCCTCTTTACGGAACTCGACAAAGCCTATTCCCTCTATACCCTTTAGCACCCTCATAGCGTCAATAAGACCGGAATCCCTCTTTTTGGGGAGGTCTATTTGCGTTACGTCGCCGGTGATGACCGCCTTCGAACCGAAACCAATACGGGTGAGGAACATCTTCATCTGTTCCCGTGTGGTGTTTTGGGCTTCATCCAAAATGATAAAGGCGTCGTTGAGGGTTCTACCCCTCATGAAGGCTAGGGGTGCTATTTCTATAACCCCCTTTTCGAGGAGGTAGTTAGCCTTATCGAAATCCACCATATCGTATAGCGCGTCGTATAGGGGGGTTAGGTAGGGGTGAACCTTCTCCGCTATGGAACCGGGCAGGAACCCCAACTTCTCACCCGCCTCCACCGCCGGACGGGTCAGTATAATTTTGGAAATTTTGTTGTCCTTTAGGTATTTGAGCGCCATAGCCATCGCCAGGTAGGTTTTACCCGTTCCGGCGGGACCTATACCGAAAACGATATCGTTCTCCTTTATAGCCTTTATATAGGCTTTCTGAGAAGGCGTTTTGGGAACTATAGCCTTCTTGCGGTGGGTGATAAGTATAACCTCTTCTCCCTCCGGAGTCTCCTCACCTTTTCCATTCCCGCGCGTTGGTTGTTCAATTTCCTCCAACTCGCGAAGATATTTTTTTGCCTCTTCCCTGACCTGTGCGGCGTTGAGATGTCTTTTGGGAACCTCTTTAAGCATCTTCCGGAGGAAGGAGGTGAATTTTTTGACCTTATCGGGGTCTCCCTTTACTATAACCTCCGTTCCGCGGGCTATAACCCTTACACCGAAGAGGTCGGCGAAGAATTTGAGGTTTTCGTCCGCCCTTCCCACAATCGCGAAAAACTTTTCGTCAAAACTTCCCAAATCTATCCTTTCCTCTATCATTGCCCTCCTCAATCAAATATAGTTTCCAAAAGGAAATTAATTTCCAATTGAGCTTTTCGGCGGCTATTAATTCGCAACCTACACCCACTTATCCTAAAATTTTTATGAACACCACGCTCCTAATACTTTTTGGCTTAATAGCCCTATTTCTCGGTTACAAGTTTTACGGGGGGCTTATAGAGCGGAAAATTGCGGAGCCCGACGACAGCAGACCGACCCCAGCCCACGAGAAGTTTGACGGGTTGGACTACGTTCCCGCCAATAAGTGGGTTTTGCTCGGACACCACTTCGCATCCATAGCGGGGGCGGGTCCTATTATCGGTCCCATCTTGGCGGCCAGTTTATACGGTTGGCTACCCGCTCTTTTGTGGATTGTTTTCGGCGGTATATTTATGGGGGCTGTCCACGACTACCTGGCGCTGGTAAGCTCGGTAAAGGAGAGAGGGGCTTCGATAGTAAAAATCGCCGAAAAGAGTATCTCGCCCCTCGCCAAAAACCTATTTTCGGTCTTTCTCTTTATAGCCCTCTCCCTCGTTGTTGGCGTTTTTGCGGTGGTTACGGCGAAAACCTTTATTAAACAACCGGAACTTGTTCTCCCGAGTTTTGGACTCATTTTGGTCGCCATTTTCGTCGGAACCCTCATTTACCGCTTTGGGGTCAACGTTTGGTTAGCCGCCTTTATAGGGTTTTTCTCCCTCCTCGCCCTCCTGTGGTTGGGTTACAAAATTCCCATCACCATCGGTGTCCCCTACACACCCAACCACGATTATTGGGTTTCCATAACCTTACCCTCTTTTGGTCTTAGCCCCTTTATTGCCTGGACGCTTCTACTACTCGCCTACGCCTTTATAGCTTCGGTAACCCCTGTCTGGGTTTTGCTCCAACCGAGGGACTTTTTGGCAACCTTCCAACTGATTTTTGGGCTGCTACTGGGCGTTTTTGGCGCCCTTTTGGCGGGTGCAACCCTAAAAGCCCCCGCTTTGGCGGGCTTACATCTAACCGACAAACCGCTTTGGCCCTTCATGTTCGTTATAATTGCTTGCGGTGCGATAAGCGGTTTTCACTCCCTCGTGGCGTCGGGAACAACCTCTAAACAGTTGGACAAGGAGAGCGACGCAAAACTGGTGGGTTTCGGCGGTATGCTTCTCGAAAGCTTGCTGGCACTGGTAGCCCTGCTCTCGGTTACGGCGGGTCTCTACTGGCTTTCGAAACCCCAAGGGGTTGAGGGCTTTGTTTTCCAAGACCTGCTTAAGCAGTCGCCCATTCTCGCCTTCGGGTACGGCTACGGCGAGCTGGTCGCCCAGGGGTTGCCCTTTATAGGCTTTGCGGTAGCCTCCTTTTTCGGAATGATGATGCTAAACGCCTTTGTCATGACCACCCTCGACAGTGCGAGCCGTATCAACCGACTAATCTTTACCGACCTAACCGGTATTAGGAACAAGTACATCGCATCCTTGGCGGGGATACTTATAGGCGCCTTCTTCGCACTCACCAACGCCTGGACTATTATCTGGCCCGTATTCGGTAGCGCCAACCAGCTCATAGCCGCGCTTACCCTAATAGTTTTGACCGCCTACCTCATCGGAATTCGGAAACCAACCAAATATACCGCCATTCCGGCGGTGTTTATGACCCTTACAACGGTTTCCATTCTGATATTCCAAACCGTTAAGTTCGCCGCTGATGGCAAATACGCCCTTTCCGTGGTGGCTTTTGTTTTGTTTTTATTGGCTTTGTTAATTCTTAGGGAGTCCTATAAGGTGTTTTCCGTTTACTACAACCTTCCCGAGGTAAAAATCTCTAAAACCGAAAAAGTATTTGCGGGGTTGTTTATTCTACTCTTTCTTATCCTCGGAAAGGCGCTTTTTTCCTTTTAAATTCTCCCTCTTATGGCTCTTATTTGGGTTCATACCCCGAGCGTTGGGGAGTATATTACCGCAACCCCTCTTCTAAAGTACTTAAAAGAACAAAACCACAAGTTGTTGATTACATACTCCTCTCCCCGCGCAAGAGATTTCATGGAAAAACAAACATTGGGTGATGTTTACATTCACTTACCTATTTGGGGATTGGTTTTTGGTTATTCCGTTAGAAGTTTGATAAAGAAATTCAATCCTCAAGCACTGATTTTGGTAGAAAGCGATAGATATCCATCCCTTTCGGGAGTAGAAATTTCGAGAAAAATAGTAATAAATGCCCGCATAAGCGGGAAGAGTTTTAAGTTCCTAAAAACTTTCAGGTTCCTTTATGGGAAGTTATTTGAAAATTTCGATAAAATCCTGTGTAAAGATGAAGAGACACGTAAAAAATTTATAGAATTGGGGGTTTCTCCTGCGAGATTAAAAGTTTGTGGAAATCTAAAGGTGGTATTTAATCCTACCGTTAAAAGTGCCGATATTTTTCTCAAAAATCAAAAGGAGGTTTTAGTGGCGGGGAGCACCCACCGAGGTGAGGAGGAGATAATTTTTTCCGCCTTTGGGAAGGTAAAGAAAGCGTTTCCTCAAGCGGTATTGGTTGTGGCACCGAGACACATCAGGAGGTCTAAGGAAGTTTATAAACTCGCAAAGGAAAAATTCCCTAATTTAAAAGTTTCATTGCGCACCGAAGTAAAAGGTTATTACGATGGGGACATCTTAATCGTCGATACTTTAGGCGAATTGATTCACTTTTACAAACTATCTACGGTTTCCTTTGTTGGGGGTAGTCTCGTCCCCGTAGGTGGACACAATTTATTGGAACCCGCCTATTTTGGGAAACCGGTTCTATTTGGACCTTATGTGGAAAAGTTTGCCGATTTGGTCGAACTCCTAGAGGCTTTAAATCTCGCCTTTCCCGTTAAGGGTGAAAAAGACTTTTCGGAGACCGTTATAAGGTTATTTAAAAATCCTCCCCCTCCAAAAGGGGATTTAAAGGAAATTTCAAAGAGAGTGTTGGACTGTTATACATCGGAATTGGAACAACTCCTGAAGGACTTGTAAAAATTAATCCTTTCCAAGGAGTTCGAACTTATCGCCCACCCGCAAGGTTTTCCCAGCCTCCGTTTGAGGGATTATCGTGTTTACCGTCAGCCTGTAATAGGTGTCGAATCTGCTCCTCTCCGCCCAAGGGGGTAAGGTTTTCTTTCTTAGCTCCTCAAAGCGTTTCCTGAAGTCCTTTAGCTCCTCACCCGTAAGGGGGTTTCTAACCGGTATGGGACACCTGCGACAGGGGTTTACACCGCCTATCTTTACATCCCCTATGCGGAACCATACGATTTGACCCTTTTTGCCGTAAAGTCTGTCCTCCCAAAAGGGGGGTAGGTCTTCCCCGTCCAGTTCGAGGTTTGTCCTAAAGCGGAGGCGGCTCTCATTCTCGTCTATACCGAACCACCTGCCCACCTCGACAATTGTGGGGTGCGCTACGACGGTGGGACCGTAAGCCTCGAGGTCGTCGGGAAAGCCCCTGAAGGTGTCCTCCCTAAACTCCACCCCATACCCCAAAATGTCGGAAATGAATTTTTCTATCTCCCCCTTTTGGGAGAATTTGAAGCCCCTCTCCAACCCCCGGTAGTTGAAAATAACCTCTCCCTTTTTGAGGTCGTAATAAGACCTTATCCCGTAAAGGGTTTTCTCCCACTTTTTAGAAACCACCTTCCCGTCCGATTTGCGGAAAAAGGCGAAACGCCTATCCCACTCTAGCGACCCGCCGGGGCTAACTCTCGCCTCCTCCACCTCAACGGGGTCGAGGGACTTTATGGGAAAGAGCAGGATTTTGTGCAGGTAAATAGCCATAACTTCCATTTTTAACCCAACCGTTGGCATCCCCCGCCTACGGCGGGGCTTTAAATTATTTAATGGATGAGTATTTACGACCGCGACTATTACACCGAGGAGCAGCGCGAGCGCATTATCAAAATAGAGAAGCGCCACACCGAAATTTGGGTCAGGATTGAGGAACAGCAGAAGATGCTCGACCAGCTTTTCGACCTCATAAAGCTCCTCCGCGAGGAGAGGAAACAATTAATCGAACGCATTAAGGTTTTGGAAGAGGAAAACAGACGCCTTTGGGAGGAATTGGAGAAATTGAGGGAACTGCTATCGGAATGAGGACCTTCAAAGGTTACCGGTGGAGGTATCTCTTTTTAGAGAGAAGACCACCCGAAGGGTTCGTTAAACAATACGGTCTGCTACTAGCCCAACTTTTGGTAAACAGGGGTTTGGAAAAGCCCCCTTCGGAGGAAAAACTCCTGCTTCCCGCCTCCTCCCTTCCCCACCTTGAGGAGGCTACGGCAAAAATCCTCAAAGCGGTGGAAGAGGGTAAAAACATTTTCCTCTTCGGGGATTACGACGTCGATGGACTTACCTCCACCACCCTTATGTATAAGGTTCTGAAAAAAATCGGTGCGAAAAGGGTTTTTCCTATAGTCCCCGAGAGGTCGGAGGGATACGGAATACTCCCACCCGTAGTGGAGAAGCTTAAGAAGTTCTCCCCCGAAGGGGGATTGATTGTTGTTTTGGATAACGGAACCAAGGAGGTTGAAACCGTAAAATTAGCCCTCCGATTGGGTTTCGATGTGGTTATATTCGACCACCACACGCCGGGTGAGGTTTTACCCCCCACACCGTTGGTGAACCCAAAAATTTCGCCCACCTCCGAAGGGTATTTGAAAGACCTCTCCACCGTGGGATTGGTCTATCTGTTTGCCAAATACCTCGAAAAGTTGGGTTACATAGAGGGTGCCGATAGCTTCCTCGACCTGGTAGCCCTCGGGACGATAGCCGATGTCTCCCCCCTCTCGCCCCTCAACGCCAAACTGGTGCGCAGGGGGTTAAAAGCCCTCTCGATGGGGGAGACCTCGTCGGTCGGATTGAGGCATCTCCTCGGTCGGCTGAACCTATCCCAAATCGGCGAGCACGATGTCGCCTTTAAACTCGCACCACGGCTAAACGCCTTCGGCAGGATGGAAAAAGCCCGTCGGGGGCTCAAATTCCTCATTACGGAGGACGAGCGCCTCGCGATGAAACTCCTCGAAGAGATGGAGGAGCTAAACACCCGGCGGAAAAGCCTAACGGAGAGGGCTGCCCGCGAGGTTTTGGAATACTACGAGAAAAACCCTTCGAAGGCTCTAGTTTACGTCTCCCCGAAACTGCGGAAGGGTATAGTGGGAATTATTGCCGGACGGGTGACCTCCGCCCTTGGTATCCCCTCGGTGATAATGGCTACCGACGGGCAGATGGCGGTCGGTTCGTCCCGCTCCCCGCAGGGGCTGAATATCGTTAAAGTTTTGGAAAGGCTATCACCCCTAATGGAGCGGTGGGGTGGACACGCCCAAGCCGCCGGTCTTTCGGTTCGCTGCGACCGCTTGGAAGAGTTCAAAAGCGCTTTCCAATCGGAGGTGGAAAACTACGAAATAGAGACCCCCACTTTGGATATAGACTACTACCTGCAACCCTCCAACCTTCGCAAAAGGGAGAAACTGATAGAGGATTTAAAGAGGTTGGAACCCTACGGGGCTGGAAACCCGCCTCCCACCTTTGTATTCGAGGATATCCTCACCGATTTCAGGGAAACCCGATACGGCTATGCCCTTCACTTCGAGAGGAACGGGAAAATTTACCTCAACACCGATGGGAATGGGGAATACATACCCCCCACCTACAGGGGTAGGAGGCTTAGGGTTGTCTACTCCGTGAGGCAGACAAAAGGTTTAAAACTCCAGGTGGAGGACTTTATAGTTCTCTAGTTCCCCTCCGAGGAGCCGAACTTTTGGAAATCTTCCGGTTTTAGGTTTTCTATCCAACGCTTTAGTTCCTCGTCGGTTGTGGTTGTTTCCTCTTCCGCCTCCACTTGGGGTGGGGAAACTATATCACCCATATTGGGAAGTTTTTGCTCCTCCCCGTCCTTTTGAGGGGGAATTTCTTCCACTACAACCTTCGATTGGTTCATAACGTGTTCGGCAACGTATATTGGGGCGCCCGTTCTTAGGGCTATATTTATTGCATCCGACGGACGGGCGTCAACCTCTTTAATCTCCCCCGCGGGGGTTTTCACATATATAGTCGCGTAATACGTTCCATCCTTTATATCGGAGATTTCAACCTTTTCAACCACAGCGCCGACGGTTTCCAATAGGTTGTTAATAAGTTCGTAGGTTAGAGGGCGTTCAAACTCCACATTGTTTAAAACCATCATTATCCCCGAAGCCTCGGGGTGCCCTATCCATATGGGTAAAACCTCTTTAGGGTTTTGTTTATTTTTCAAAACAACTATTGGAGATTGATTAAAAGGGTCTACCGCTATACCCCAAACCTCTACTTCATACATAGGAATTAAATTAACCCTTTCCCCAAAAAGTTTTGTGGTTCAAATAGCAAAGAACCCCTTTTGTGGGGTAGAAAAAGGGGAAACTCGAAAGATTGGGTTTTTGACTTACCCCTTGTAGTTTTCTATACCCTTTTGAACCTCTTTGAGGGCTTCCTCTTTACCCTTGAACTCCTTGACGCGGACCCATTTACCCGGTTCCAATTCCTTGTAGTGTTCGAAAAAGTGCTTTATCTTGTTCAAAACCGCTTCGGGAAAGTCTTTAACGTCGTTTATCCCCTTGTAGGTGGGGTCAATCTTTTCGTGGGGAACGGCTATAACCTTGGTGTCGATACCACTCTCGTCCTCCATCTCGAGCATACCGATAACCTTAGCCCTTACAACGCTACCGGGAGCGGCAGCCCACTCACCGACCACCAGAACGTCGACTGGGTCGCCGTCGTCGGCTAAGGTGTTGGGGATAAATCCGTAGTTGAAGGGGTAATACATAGCGGTGTAGAGAATCCTGTCAACGAAAATCGCCCCGCTCTCCTTGTCGAGCTCGTATTTTATGGGGCTGTTTTTGGGAATTTCCACCACGACGTAGACATCCTCGGGGGGATTTTTACCGGCGGGAATCTTTTTGATATCCATAGGAAATAAAAGTTTAGCCCGCCGCTTCGCGGCGGGGATAATTATTTGGGTAAATGTCCAAAAGGAAACTCCCCCTCCACGTGGCTTTCATTATGGACGGCAACGGAAGGTGGGCAAAGAGGAGGGGACTCCCCAGGGTAAAGGGACACGTGGAGGGGGTCAAATCCGTTGAAAGGGTTATAGACTTCGCCAAAAAGGTAGGGATTCCCTACCTAACCTTCTACGCCTTTTCAACCGAAAATTGGAAACGCCCCAAGGAGGAAGTCCAATTTTTAATGGAACTACTAAGGGAGTATCTAAAGGAAAAACTCCCCATCTTTTTGAGGGACGATATAAGGGTCTCCTTTGTGGGGCGGAGGGATAGAATTCCCAGAGAGACCATCGAGTGGATGGAAAAAGTGGAGAGAGAAACGGCGAAGTGCTCCTCCATTTGGGTCTTTGTGGCGGTGGACTACGGCGGAAGGGACGAAATAGTTAGGGGAATAAACAAAATCCTAAAGGAGGGTCTAAAGAAGGTTGACGAGAACACCTTTAGGAGCTTTTTGGACTTCCCTCCCGAAGTTCCCGACCCCGATTTGCTGATAAGAACCGCCGGGGAGAGGAGGATTTCCAACTTCCTGCTTTGGTATTTAGCCTATACGGAGCTATACTTTACCGACACCCTTTGGCCCGACTTCGACGAAAGGGAATTCGAAAAAGCCTTGGAAGATTACGCCAAAAGGGTTAGAAAGTTTGGAGGTTTGCCACCCGATGAGGAAGAAAATAGTTAGGGAAATCCTCGAGGTGGGTAGATTTCTCTTCGACGCCGGGGTGGTCGAATACTTTTCGGGAAACCTCTCCGTCAAGTGGAGAAACAAAATTTTTATAACCCGTTCGGGAAGTCCCCTGCCACTCCTGAAACCCCAAGATGTTTTGGAAATCGACTTAAACAAACCCCTCGTTGGGAAACCTTCTTCCGAGTTTATAGTCCACAAAGCGGTATATGAGAAGACCGGCTGCAGAGCGGTAGCCCACGCCCACCCACCGAGTGTGGTTTCTCTGGCTTTCAACCTCAAAGGGGACTATTACGAACCGGTCGACAACGAGGGGAAACTTTTGCTGGGAAGGGTTCCCATCTTGAGGGTGGAAAAACCTTCCGCCTCCCCCGAACTGGCTAAAGCCGTTTCCGAAACCCTAAAGGAATTTCCCTGCGCGATAGTTTACTCCCACGGGGTCTTTTGCGCCTCCGACAGTCTCAAAAAGGCGGCGGGTCTTATTACCGCCCTCGAATTTTCGGCAAGAATTTTTCTACAAAAATAAAATCTCCCTTCGGGGGAGAATACTCCTTTTATGCTCTTAGGCGACGAGAATTCCCCCATTGCGGTTTTGGGGGTTGGAAATGTCCTTCTCTCCGACGAGGGTTTTGGTGTGAGGGTAATCCAACACCTGATGAAGTATTACGACTTTATCCCCCAAATTAGGTTGATAGATGGGGGAACCCTGGGGTGGGATTTGCTCAATTTCCTCCAAGGGGTGGAAAAACTTATCGTCGTAGACGCCATAGAGGGAAAGGCTATTCCCGGAACCTTTTTTGTATTCAAAAACGAGGAGGTAAAAACTTATTTCAAAAGAAAAGTGAGCGGACACGAGGCGGGTATTCAGGAAGTCCTCGCCTGGTTTGAACTGATGGGTAAACCCCTTAAGGAGATTACCGTTATAGGAGTCCAACCCCAGTCGTTGGATACCGGTTTGGAACTCACTCCGTTGGTGAAAAAGATGGTTCCCAAAGCGGTTGAAGAGGTTTTAAAACAGCTCCAAAGTTGGGGTGTCGAAGCGGTAAGGAGGGAGCAACCGAGGGATTTGGGAACCTGGGAACTCGTCTAATCCCCTTTATCGGTTTCTATATTGCATTTCCTCTCCCTTAAGAGGAGTTCTATTATCTTTTCCGCAAAGTGGGAGCGGAGGGTGTAGCAGACAAAATTTTTCTCCCTCTCGCACTCGACCAAACCGGCGCTTCGCAATATAAAGAGGTGCTGGGACACATTCGGTTGGGAGACACCCAACAAATCCACGAGGTTACTAACGCATATTTTTTTATCCTTCGCGAGGTAAAGAATTAGGAGGATTTTTAACCTCAAGGGGTGGGCGAAGGCTTTGAAAAACGAAGAGAGGATATCGAAATCGTCCTCCGAAAAGAGGTTATTCAGGGTTTTTAAAATATCCCCCAACTGGTCGCCGTATTCCATATTAGACCTCCGCGGGGTTCGTCTTCTTTTCCTCCACCTTTTGAGTTAGCCATTCAATCCACCTGTCCAAACCTTTACCGGTTTTGGTGGAGAGAACTATAACCTCCGCACGGGGGTTTATCTTCCTAAACTCCTCTATACACCTGTCGAGGTCGAAGTCGAAATAGGGAAGCAAGTCCGCCTTGGTTATGATAAAGAGGTCTGCTTTTTCGAACATAACCGGATATTTAGCCGGTTTGTCGTCCCCTTCGGGAACGGAGAGAAGCACAACGTTGTAATGGGTTCCAACATCGAAGGAGGCGGGGCATACCAGGTTTCCGACATTTTCCACAAAAACTATGTCCAGCTTTTCGAGGGGTAGGTGGTGCAGACCTTTGTGAACCATAAAGGCGTCGAGGTGGCAGGTTTGCCCCGTGGTTATCTGATAGGCGTAAGCCCCCTTCTTTCTCACCCTCTCGGCATCCCTCTCGGTCTCCAGGTCGCCCTCTATAACCCCTATGTTGTACTTATCTTTTAGCAGTTCGATTGTTTTCTCCAAAAGGGTAGTTTTTCCCGCACCCGGGGAGGACATAAGGTTTATCGCCACTATTCCGTATCTATCGAAGTGTTCCCTATTGTGGTCCGCCTGATAGTCGTTTTTTTCCAATAGCTTTTTAAAAACCTCTATTTCCTTCTTGTTAGTGGTTTGATGATTGTGTTCGTGGTGATGGGGTTTATCGGGAAGACCGCATCCGCACTCAGTACACATAATTGGGGATTATATTCCCCAAATAGTATATAAGTCAATTCTGAAATACCTATACATTATTTTTCCTCAAAAAGGTTTTTATTCTTCAAGCTCTCCCTAACCGGTTTGTAGTTTTTTCTGTGGATATCCAAAACGCCGAAGGTCTTTAGAGCCTCTATGTGTCCCTTTGTGGGGTACCCCTTATGATTTTCAAACCCGTATTGGGGAAATCTCTTTCCGTATAGCTCCATTATGCGGTCTCTGACAACCTTTGCGACCACACTCGCGGCGGCTACCGAAAAGATATTCTCGTCCGCCTTTGGGGGGGAGAAAACCGGAATGTCCAACTCCTTAAGGGGCATGTAGTCGGTAAAGACCGCGGAAACCTCAAAGGGGAGCAGTTTTAATGCCCTGTAATAGGCTTCCCGTGTGGCACGGTATACGTTGAGCCGCTCAATCTCCCGCGGGGTGGCGAAGGAGACCGTTACCGCCAGCGCGCTTTTTACTATCTTCCTAAAGAGAAATCCCCGCTGCGCGGGGGAATATTTTTTGCTATCCCTATCCAAAAAGGGCTTTGTATCGGGCGGAAAGACGACGCAGGCTACCACCACGGGACCCGCCAGGGGACCCCGACCCGCCTCGTCCAATCCGGCGACGACCTCACCCCTCTCCCAGTATTCCCTTTCCGGTAGCTCCATTAAGGGTTTTTAAATAGGGATTTCCCTCCATTTGGGGGAGTTTTAACATTAGAAACCATACGCCGGGTGAGAAAATAAAATAGGAATGGGACGCCCTAAAAATAATCGAACAATACAGCCAAATATTCGATGAGTTCATTATAGCAAAAGGTCTCTACAAAGCCAAGAGGGGAAGAAAGCCAAA
>JALVTI010000002.1 GCA_027035985.1 Aquificales bacterium
TGCCCCCGCTCCCGAGGGGAACGCGTCTGATACTATCGCCGGTTGGTGCTTACAACGTCACCCAGTGGATGCAGTTTATCCGCTACAGACCCAATGTGGTGCTAATAGACACCGAGGGTAAGGTTCACCTGATAAGGGAAGCCGAAAACATAGAGGACATCGAGAGGAGGGAAAGGCTTCCCGAACACCTCAAGTTGGTTTAACCCTTCTCACCCTTCCCTTCGTTGGATTTTTCCTTTTTCCCTTCCCCGGAAGGTTTTTCCAATTTCTTCAAATACCCTTTTGCGGTCAAATTCTCGGGGTCTAATATCAGAACGTTTTTGAATACCTCTTTAGCCCTCTTTAGGTCTCCCAGGTGGTAATAACCCTCTCCGAGGACTACCAAAAACGGCACCGATGTGGGGTAGATGGCGAGCATCTTTAACGCAACCGCCACCTGTTGTTTGTATTTCCTCTCCTCACCGAGGACTTTCGCAAGTCTCAAGTTCCCGTAATAGTTGTAGTAATCGATAGCGATTACCTTGTAGAGCACCTGTTCGGCGTCACCCCATCGCTCTTGAGCCATTAACGGGAGGGATAACCCCAATTTCGATTCGACTGAGGTCGGTATCGCCATATCAGCCTTGCGGTAGTGAAATTCGGAATTGTCGTATTTTTTCATCAAATAGTAGAGCCACCCGAGACGGAGGTTTACGGTGTAGCCGTTGGGATAGGCTTTGTAAATCGGCATCAAAACCCTTATTGCATCCTTGTAGTCCCCTATTTTTTCGTAAAAGAAGGACTTTTGATAGGCTTCCTTTATCTGCTCGTAGGAGAGGGCAAATAAGGTTTGGGTGAAAAGGATAAAAAAGGAGAAAAGCTTCAACAACCTCATAAAGTTAGAAAGAATAGCTTAAGCTAACGGTGGTAGTTAGAGTTCCTACATTATTACCGCTCGATAGTTCCTTATAATTGCTGTAACCTACAGTTCCGGTGATGGAAACTTTTTTGTTTATATAATAGGTTCCACTAACATTTAGACCCCAGCGATATTTTTCGCTTAGATTGTAAACTACAAAACCGCCGGCATCGACATCCAAAACCCTTTCTCCAACCCATCCACCGGCGGTTAAGTTATACTTGGGCGTGAAATAAGTGGCACTTGCACCAATAGAGAAATAGTTATTTTTAGTTAATTTGGAAATGTCGTAAGTGGTATTACTCGGATAATCCACATTTATCCAAGTAAAGCTTCCACTGAAGTAATAACCTCTGTAATAGTCTATCCAGTGGTAAAAACCTCCGTGAGCTTGGGCTTGCACCGCATCGATATCGTTTCTATAGTTGCTGTAAGAAACAAATACCCCGCTATTCCACGCGTAGCGTTTTATATAACCTATGTCGGCAAAATAAATTTGCGCTGTAGAGGAATAATGTTTATTAGGTGAAGATATATAGTGAAAACCTACCTTACCATACCAAGGTAAATATTGATAGTTGGTGTAAGCTATAACGTAATCACTTTGGTTCCAGTTGCTTTTGCTATTCTTATAATCCAAATGGGTGTTTCCTATAGCGGCTTCAAATACGTGCGTTCCGTAATACTTGAGGGTTAGAGCTCCATAGAGGGTGGCGGAAAATCCAGACCTTTTTACGGCACTATTGGAATAACTTATATAGGTCAAGCTAGGCGATACAGTTAAATACCAATCTTTTTGAGTTTGAACGGCTCCCGCAATCCCCACCACCGATAGGGAAATTAACAAAGATTTCCTCATAAAGTATTAAATAATCTATACAAAACCCAGTTTTAGATTGATAAAAATCTCTAAACGCCACCTGTGGAATGGATTGATAATGAACCTTTATGAGAGAAATACATGTCGACCGTATCACTCAAGCGGTTAAAGAGCTATTTATGAAAGCTAACTACGAACTACCTTCCGATGTTCAAAAAGCTTTTGAAGAGGCATTGAAAAAAGAGGAAAGCCCTGCGGGAAAAGAGGTTTTGAACCTAATCCTTCAAAATGCCGAAGTAGCCCGTAAGGAAAGGGTTGCCTATTGCCAAGACACCGGCGTGGCGGTTGTTTTCGTTCAAATAGGGCAGGATGTTCGTATAGTGGGGGGAGACCTAAATAAAGCCATTGAGGAAGGCGTCAGACAGGCTTATAAGGAGGGTTACCTGCGCGCCTCCATGGTTTGGGATCCCGTCTTTGAGAGGAAAAATACCGGAGACAACACCCCTCCCGTTATCCATTACGAAATAGTTCCCGGCGACAGGATTAAAATAATCGCCGCACCAAAGGGTGGGGGCTCGGAAAACACTTCCCGCCTTGCGATGCTAAAGCCCGCCGACGGCTGGGAAGGGGTTAAAAACTTCGTTCTGGAAACCGTCAAACTGGCGGGTCCCAACGCATGTCCCCCGTTTATAGTGGGTGTAGGTATCGGCGGAAACTTCGAATATTGCGCCTATCTGGCTAAAAAGGCACTCCTGAGACCCGTGGGAGAGAGGCATAAAAATCCCCTCATAGCGAGGGTGGAGGAGGAACTTCTCGAAGAAGTTAACAAAATAGGCTGGGGACCCATGGGATTCGGTGGTAGGGTTACAGCAGTCGACGTAAAGGTGGAAATGTATCCCTGTCACATAGCTTCCCTACCGGTTGCGGTGAACATCCAATGCCACGCCGCAAGACACGCAGAAATAGAGATTTAATCGGACTTTCCAAAGCTTAGATTTTTAAAAAAAATCATATAGCAATTTTCGTTTTCATATTTATTGTTTCTTTATGAAAAAAATGGAAACAATGGATATTTACAGGCAAATAGGCGAAAAAATCCGTAAATTGAGGTTGACAAAAGGCTTCTCACAAAAAGATTTGGCTAAATATGTAGGTGTTACCTATCAGCAAATTCAAAATTACGAAAAAGGAAAGTCAAAAATTCCCGTAGATAGGTTGATTAAAATAGCCGAAGCTTTAGAAGTTTCATTGGATTACTTCCTTAAAGAGTTCGATAATAATCACGATAAGGTTCCTGAAAGTGAAATAGCATTACTAAATACTTACTATAAAAGTATCAATTCCGAAAAAATTAGAAAACAAATTCTCGCATTGTTGAGAACTTTGGCTGAAGAAAGCACTTAACCCTTCTTTTACTTCTACTTATTGGAAAGATAAGAATAAATGGATATAAAAATTGAGTTAGTTGATATCTATTAAATATTAATAGACAACGAGAAAGTCGTTGTAAGGGCAAGTGTAAGGTTTGAAGGGAATTCTATTGTCTATTAAGCCATCGTGAAGCAAAATTCTATAGTCATTTTCGTCTCCATAAAAAACCATCCGTTTAATCAGCCCCTGTTTGCAAGAAGTTTTTAGCAGGCTTAACAAGAATAAATCTGCCGGGGTTAGATTTTTGGAAATCTGAAAATATATAGGTCTTTTTGCCACTTTTAGAAATTCCTTCCAAGCCTTATAAAAGTTGGCTCTTAAAATAGCCTCAAGATTTTTAAACTCTTGAAAATCTTCCAAGCCTTTCTGTTTTTCTATCCACCATTCCGCATAGGCGTTGTAGGATGTCTCCAATCGAGCCGTTAAAATGGGATAATGCTTGCGCAAATATTTGTAATTAACGGGATGTAGGGCTTTTACAAAATATTTGTAAGGTGAGCAATCCAACGGAGCGGCTGCGCAACTAGCCATTTCAAGCATTTCTGCGGCTTGGTTATATAAGGCGTAGGATGCATAGAGTTTTCCATAACGGTAGTAATAAAGGATTTTGTTGTAAGTATAAGGTTTTTCTATAGCGGTGCCGTCGCTTTCGTATTTGGTTAAAGTATCCTGAACCGCGCTTAAAAGTTCGCTTAAAGTTGTTGCCGAAGAAAAGGTTAACGGGACAATTGTTAATAGCAAAAGCTTTCTAAACATTTGAAACTATATTTTAAAAGAAGCGCTGTTTAGATTTTTTTTATGCGAATATTACCCGCAAAAAGTGAATACATATCTATAGCATTACCATTTGTGAACAAAGGCTATCCAATAGTATTGCCTACCGATACCCTTTACGGAATTTGTGCCGATGCCACAAACCAAAAGGCGGTAGAGAAAATATACCACCTCAAATGGAGAAATCCTAACAAACCTCTAATAGTTCTTATTGAGAATCCCCAATGGCTGGAAAAATTTTTTCACCTATCCGTGTCGGGAGGTATAAAAAAACTATTCCTTTTTGAGAAACCTATCTCGGTTATTCTTCCTATAAAGGGTTTCGATTACATATCCCGCGGTAGCGGAAAAATAGCTTTTAGACTCGTTAAGAAGGGATTTATTAAGGAATTTCTTAAAGCCTTTGGAAAACCAATAGTAGCCCCCAGCGCCAATTGGGAGGGGCATCCTCCAGCAAAAACCCCCCTACAGGCTTATCTCTATTTTGGGGATGCGGTTCCCGTATACTTTGACGACGGAATAAGGATAGGTAATCCTTCGGCTTTAATCGATTTGTCCGACGGAAGGTTTAACGTTCTAAGAAAGGGTAATCTGACCACCAAAGATTTGGAAATTCTTAGAACACTAAGAATATAAAAGTGGTTGCGGGGGCGGGATTTGAACCCGCGACCTCCGGGTTATGAGCCCGGCGAGCTACCAGGCTGCTCCACCCCGCATTTCACAGAACCCTACGGAGCAGCCCGTATAGCCCGACCCACAACCTTCAATATTCGAAATATAGTCTCTTCCGTTCCAAATATAAATGATTTTTATCAGATTATAAGAGTTTATCCACCATTGACACCCATCGGTTGTAAAGGAACCTTCTCCTCGATATTATTTAGCTGGCGGAGGGGGTGGGATTCGAACCCACGGGCGGGCGTGAACCCGCCAAGGGATTTCAAATCCCCCGCCTTCGTCCGCTCGGCCACCCCTCCTGCCGAAATTATTAAATTTTAGGCTATAAACCCGCCCCCTACAAGGTATCGGTTGTCCAGGTAGAGCGCCCCTATCTGTCCCTTCGCAACACCCGCAAAGGGTTCCCTAAAGGTTATCTCAAGACCCCTATCGGTTTCCCTCAAACTTTCGACCTCCTTGGGAGGGGTTTTATACCTTATCTGTCCCCAAAGGGGTTTGCCCTTTACCTCCCCCAAAGGTAGGAAGAGGTTTAGCTCTTCCAAAACCACTTTGCGGGTTAGAAGCTCCTCCCTATCCCCCACAAAGACGGTGTTGGTCTTTGCGTCTATACCGACCACATAGACCGGTTTGCCCAACCGAAGTCCGAGACCCCTCCGCTGTCCCACGGTGTAGGCGTAATAGCCTTCGTGCCTCCCCACCACCTTACCCTTATAGACGAAATTCCCCGCCTTCGGCGGGATATGTTTCTTTAAAAAATCTCTAAGCTTTTGCCCCCCGAGGAAGCAGATATCCTGACTCTCCTTTCGGCTCTGGGTCGGCAGACCCGCCCTTTTTGCGATATCCCTAACCTCCTCCTTTGTGTAATCACCCAAGGGGAATTCGAGGTAAGGGAGATATTTCCCCTTTAGGAGCGCCAAAAAGTAGGTTTGGTCCTTTTGGAGGTCTTTCGGTCTCGCGAGCGTAAGGCGGTCGCCTATCTCAACTTTCCTCACGTAGTGTCCGGTTAAAACCTTTTCAAACCCATCGGAGGTGAGTATTTCCGTAGCCAAACCGAGTTTTATCTCCTGATTGCAGACCGCGCAGGGGTTGGGCGTTCTCCCCCTTCTATACTCGTTAAGGAAGTAGTTAATAATCCTCTCCTCAAAGGGTTTCCTCAAATCCAAAACCTCGTGGGGGATTTTCAGGTATTGGCAGACCCTTTTGGCGTTCTCTATATCCTCCCAATTGTTGTGGAGGAATAAAGTTATTCCCACAATTTGGGCGTCGGGATACCTCTCCTTTGCGAGGAGTGCAACGACCGAGCTGTCGACCCCGCCGCTTAGGAGAACGGCTACTTTCCTTCCCACCTTAGGTTAATTTAATGCTAAGCCCCTTCGGGGAATTCTGACCTCCGGGGGTTAAATTTTCCTTCGATGTCCCACATAAGGCTCATTCACATAGCGGACCTCCACGCGGGGAAGACCAACGACCGCCGTCTCAACCGCAACGAGGATTTGAGATATGCCTTAGACCAAATATTGGAATTTGCGAAGGAAAACCGCCCCCACTACGCCGTAGTTGCCGGCGATATCTTCGACAAAAAGGTTCCCGATGCTGAGAGCATATCCCTAATAACGGAATTCTTTATAAAGCTCTCCCAATCGGGGGTTAAGGTTGTGGCGATAGGCGGAAACCACGACAGCGCCCTCTTCTTACGCTCCCAAACCCATTGGGCGGAGCACTTCGACATAAAACTCTTCCCCTCGTTGGATAGGAAAAATTTCGTCTTACGCGACGGGGATATAGCCTTTGTCTGCATACCCTTTGTGAGCGAGAGGGGTATAACCGACCTATCGGAGGGAAGCGACAAAGCGAAAATCCAATACGGGGAACTTATGAGAAAACTAATCCTCTACGGGTTGAAACAGGTTGAAGGCGTCCCCTACAAGGTGTTGGTCGGACACCTCTACTTCGCCGGTTCGAAGCTTGGAAACACCGAGGTGGAGGTCACCGTTACCGACAGCTACGCCCTGTCGCAAAGCGCCCTCCCCCCCGAATTCGACTACGTCGCCCTGGGGCACGTCCACCGCTACCAGAGGTTGGAAGCCTCGCCGGCGGAAGCCTACTACACCGGGTCGCTCTACCAACTCGACTTTGGGGAGGCGGGGCAGGAGAAATTTTTCAACTACGTCGTATTGGAGGATAACCGCGCGAGGGTGGAGAGGGTAAAACTATCCCTCCTAAGGGAACTTAAAAAGGTCACCCTCAAAAGGGGGCAAAAGGTCTCCGACCTCGCGAAGGAACTAAATAAAAACACCTACTATTGGGTCAATATAGAAGCCTCCACCCCGCAGGAGTTTCTGCTGAAAAAACAGGAGGTGGAGAGGGTTTTCGGCGACAACCTCCTAAGGGTCTACCCCTTGGGTCTCTCCAACAGGAGGAGGAAATTGTTTCAAGACCCCAAAAGGGACTTGGAAAAGCTTAAAAACCCCATTGAGATGTATAGGGAGTACCTCAAGTCCCTCGGCAGGGAGTGGAATGGGAAGGTAGAGGACCTCTTAAAGGAACTGATGGAGGAAATAACCACTTAGAGGTCTTCATGGGGAGAGGATAGTTTTCTCCTCTCTACATACAATTAAATTGCCATGGCGGTAGAAAGGACTTTGGTTATCGTTAAGCCGGACGCCTTCGAAAAGGGTGCTACCGGGAAGATAATAGACCGTTTCCTCGAAGAGGGTCTAAAGCTCAAAGCCCTCAAGATGTTCAAGTTCACCAAAGAGCAGGCGGAAGGTTTCTACTACGTCCACAGGGAGAGACCTTTCTTCCAGGAGCTTGTCGAGTTTATGACCAGCGGACCCGTGGTCGCCATGGTTCTCGAGGGCGAGGACGCCATTAAGAGGGTTAGGGAAATCATAGGTCCCACCGACAGCGAGGAAGCCCGTAAGGTTGCCCCCACCTCCTTGAGGGCGCTCTTTGGAACCGACAAGGGTAAAAACGCCGTTCACGCTTCCGACAGCCCCGAAAGCGCCCAATACGAAATTTGCTACATCTTTTCCAGACTCGAGCAGTTCTAACTTTTAAATATCCCCCGCTCCGCGGGGCTATTTTTATTCTTTATGCGTCTCGGAGTTAACATCGACCACGTTGCAACGGTAAGAAACGCCCGCCGAACCTTCGAACCCGACCCCCTTTATGCCGCAATTATCGCCCAAATGGCGGGTGCGGACCAGATTACACTCCACGTAAGGGAGGATAGGAGACACGTAAACGAAAACGACCTGAGGAGGATAATTGAGAACGTCCACATTCCGGTAAACCTCGAAATGGCTCCCACCGAGGAGATGAGGGAGATAGCCCTCACCCACAGACCCAACAGGGTAACCCTGGTTCCCGAAAGAAGGGAAGAAATCACCACCGAAGGTGGGCTGGATGTAATTTCCCATAAAGGGTATTTGGAGGAGTTTATAAAACCCCTTAAGGATGCCGGTATAGAGGTTTCCCTATTTATAGACCCCAATATAGGGCAAATTGAGGCTTCCGCCGATATAGGTGCCGATGCCATAGAGCTACATACGGGTCCCTACGCTGAGGCTTGGAACGCCTTCGAGTGGAAAAGGGTTGAAGAGGAACTTGCCAAACTCCGTCTGGCGGCAAGATTCGGCAGGAGTTTGGGGCTTAGGGTCTACGCAGGACACGGGCTTACCTATCACAACGTAAAGCCCATAACCCAAATAGAGGAGATTGAGGAGCTCAATATCGGTCACTCCATCGTGGCAAATGCCGTCTTATTGGGATTCGAGAGGGCGGTGAAAGAAATGTTAAGCATTATTAAGGGAAAATAGAGCTATTGACATTTAAATGTAACCTCTGCGGAGATTTTTATCTCTATTCCTTTTCCATTTGAGCTAAACAGTTTTTCTCCTTCAACGGGTATGGAATGCAAAATTTCCCTCTTAAAGGAAATGAAAGATATTGTGCAATTCTTGTTCAGGAGTTTCCCATATTCTTCCGCCATTTTTTGTGCCTCTTGAATGATTTTTTCCTTTAGGAGGAGCTCTATTTTGGTTTCCTCTTTGGGTGAAATGGTCGCTTTCACCGAGCTAATTGAATACTTGAAAGGATAATTACCCTTCAGATTTTCCAAAAAATTTTTCAATTCCTTTATTTTGGATTTGTTCCGCAAAAAGAATTGAACAACAATCCTCCCTTTAAAAAGTTTCTCTCCATTTTGTTTAAAGGAAACAATTTCATAACCGATAACTTTATGGGGAATATCCAAGGCTTCTATTCCTTCCTTTACCGCCGAAAGGGTGTTTAAAACATTCCATTTGTCCCTATCGGTGGCGGTTATAAATATTTCAACTTCCCATTGTTGGGGAATTGCGAGATATTTTGCCGATAAGTGGTCTTTTATATCCAACCCCCAAGAGGGGTTGTTTAAAAAGCCGACCAGAGATAGTAAGAGAATTAACCCCTTTAGGGAATTTGAGAAAAACCTTTCCACAAAAGGGAAATTTATAAAAATTCACCGAAGCGGGGAAAAGAAACAGAAATACCTTCCCTATTGTGCGTCAATATCCCGCCAACTCCTCGAGGTAGTCCAAATCCTTGAGAACTATCCTTCCCCTTTGGGCGTCGATAATACCCTCCTTTTTCCACTTGCTCATAATTCTTATGGCGGTTTCAACGGTTGTTCCGGTCATCTCGGCGATATCCTGACGGGTTATGGGAGCCTCTATAACGAGGTATCCCTCCGGTGTTTCCTGACCTATCTTGTCACCCAACTCTATGAGCAGTTTTGCTATTCTCTCTTCGACCTTACCGGAGGCTATGCTCTTTAGCACCTCGTAGGTTTCGAGCAGTTTTTCCGATAGGTCGCAGGTAATCATCAGTGCCAATTGCGGATATTTCATCGATAGGTTTATGAAATCCTGGTTGGACATGTAGAGCACCGTCGAGGGCAAAACCGCTTGGGCGGTATAGGTGTAGCGGGGCTTTCTACCGCCGAATTCAACCCATCCGAAGAGCTCTTTGGGAAAGACCAACCTAACGATTATGGTCTTCCCGTCGGGGGTCTCCTTTAGGAGCTTTACCAACCCGTCGACGAGAATGTATATTCCCGGCTCCGCCTCTTCCTCGAAAAAGAGATAATCGCCTTTATTGTAATGCTTTTCGTGGGAATATTTCGCTATCTCTTCCAAATCCTTATCGTTAAAGTTTTTAAAGAGTTCTAACTTTTTTAGGAATTCAACCTTATTTATAGCCATAACAAACCTCCTTTCTTTTTAATTTATGTTTAATCTCTGCAATTAGCTATTAATAACCCTGCTTAATGACTTTTGGCTTTTGCAAGCCTCTTTGTAATTTTACTTCCATTTTATTTAAATTTACACTTGCAAACTTTTTGCCGATATCCGTCACGTTTGCTAAAGTTTAATTTCCCAATTGTCGATAAGCCTAGCCGAGGGGGTTCGGACGGCGACGAGAATCCTCTCCCCACCCCTAATCTCCTTTACCGGTTCGAGCGTTTCGGGGTCGACTATTGCCACATAATCGATTTGTTTTATTAAGGGAAACCCTTTTAGGAAGTTAACGATTTCCTCCCTCAACCTTTCGGTGTCGCGAACACCCTCTTTAACCAATTTTTGGGCTAACAGAAAACTTCTGTATATGGCGGTAGCCTGCTCCCGCTCTTCGGGCGAAAGGTATACGTTTCTGGAGCTCATGGCGAGCCCATCGCTTTCCCTCACGATGGGACAGCCGACTATCTCCACATCCATGTTTAGGTCTCCGACCATTTTTTTGATAACCTGAAGCTGTTGGTAATCTTTCTCCCCGAAATAGGCGCGGTCGGGCTGAACTATGTTTAGGAGTTTGGTTACAACGGTGCAAACACCCCTAAAGTGACCCGGTCTAAACTCACCCTCCCACCTTTTGGAGAGTTCGGTTTCCTCAACATAGGTGGAAAAACCCTTCGGATACATATCCCCTACTTCGGGGGCAAAAACTACGTCGACACCCTCCTTTTGGAGTAGTTTCAAATCCCTTTCCAAATCCCTCGGATAGCGGTCGTAATCCTCTCCCCTCCCGAACTGGGTGGGGTTTACGAATATGGAAACCACCGTTATGTCGTTTTCCCTTTTGGAACACCTCACGAGGGAGAGATGCCCTTCGTGGAGGTAACCCATTGTGGGAACGAAACCTATAGTCTTTCCCTCCCTTTTGAGTTGCTTTATGTATTTTTGAACCTCCGAGGGTTTTCGGAACACTTTCATAAGAACCTATTGTGGAAGAGAAGATTTAACGGTTTGTAAAAGGAAAGAAAAGGGGCGGGTTACTCTGCACTCCTTCCAAACACGGTGATGAAAGCCAACACCGGTATTAAGAGCAAAAATAGGAGGAAATAAGCCCACTTTCTCTTGTGAAGGGCGACGGCGGCGGCTATAACCGTTTGCAGGAGGTAGTAAAAGGCGAAAGCCTTGGAGGCGTAGGCGATAATACCGAAGATGTTTAAGCTCCAAATGAGGACTACGTCTATAAGGGAAAGGACTAGGTAGCCGGTTCTTGCCTTTATACGCCCCTCCATTTCCGTCTCTATCAATCCCCCCGACGCTATGGTGTCGGCTATCGCCGCGCCGAACTGACTTACAAGGGGACCCGTTTTTATAAGAAATCCCAGAACAACCGAAAGGGCACCGGCTAACATAATGATGGCGGTGGCGTCGAGCTTGCGACCCTGCAGGAGGTAAAAGAGGGGGGTTATTAGGAATATGAACGAAACGTAGATTAAGCCAGATACGATTTGGGCGAGCCTCATACTTTTAACCCGCTCCTGCGGGGTGTAGACCCCCCTTAGGTATTTGGAGGTCTCAAAACCCTGCACTATGAGGAGAATACCGGCGAGAATTTGGAGGGTTTCAAAGGTAACCGGTTTGCCCTCCCAGTTGACGTGATAGCCGTTTTTAATATCGTAAGCCGCAAGGGCGATGATGAAGGAGAAGATTATCGAAAGGTTTATCGCTACCGCATACTTTTCGAGAAATTCGAGGAACTTCAATCCCCTGAGCTTGCCGGTAATACCTATAAACAGCAGTATCGCGGAGGTGAGGAGGTTTTCCAAAAAGGGGTCGCGGTGGAAGAAACCGGAAAAGATAAACGCCGAAAGCAACCGCAGATAGAAGGCTACCGAAATCATGTAGGCGAAGGAGAGCACCAGGTTGGAAAACCTTTCTATTTCGAGGATAAACTTTCGGAATTCGGTCTCCTCCGAACTTTCGTAGATAATCGGCTCGGCGTGGAGGATGTTAAAACGTATAGCCGCCCCTATCAGATAGGCTAGAGTCACTATTCCCGCCATCGCCAGAGAGGCGAAATCCCCAACCGTGTAATAGAGGAGCGGCGCGCACACCAGATACCCGCTCCCTATAATGGAGGCAAGTGGCGTTACGGTTGCGCTCCAGAGTCTACTCCTCTCCAAACGGGGGTTTAAAAAGAAGGCGAAAAATATGAGGAAGGCTATTAGAGCTATCCAGTCGAATATCGTTAAGGAGACTCCCATAAATTAAAAATTAGTTCTTTCTAACTTTTAGGGGTTTTAGTATATTCCACCGTTTACATGTATGGTTTCTCCGGTTATGTAATCTGCCATAGGAGAAGCCAAAAATAGAACAACCCTTGCAACCTCTTTCGGTTTTCCAAACCTTCCGAGAGGTATCTGTTTCTTGTAGCTTTCCTTAATTTCATCTTTGAGGGTTTCGGTCATATCGGTTTCTATAAAACCGGGAGCGACGGCGTTTACCAAGATATTGCGGGGAGCAAGCTCTTTCGCAAGGGATTTCGTAAAGCCGATAAGACCCGCCTTGGTGGTTGCATAGTTTACCTGCCCGACGTTACCTGTAAAGCCTACAACGGAGGAAATGTTTATTATCCTTCCCCAGCGTTTTTTAGTCATGTGGCGGACTACCTGTTTGGTAACGAGAAAAGTCCCGGTGAGGTTTACATCCAAAACTTTCTGCCAATCTTCCGGTTTCATACGCAAAAATAGGGTGTCGCGGGTGATACCGGCGTTATTTACCAAAATATCAACTCCGCCGAAGGCGGCATTTATCTCTTTAAAGGCATTTTCAACACTTTCGGGATTGGAAATATCCATTTCCACGCCGAGAGTTTTAACGCCATATTTTTCTGCAAGCTCCTTGGCAACTTCCTCCGCTCGCTCTTTAACCGTGCCGCTGACTATGACATTTGCTCCGTGCTTGGCAAACTCTTCAACTATAGCCCTACCTATACCTCTGGTAGAACCGGTAACTAAAACTGTTTTTCCGCTAAAGTCCAACATAGAGTGGAATTATCTAACAAAAACTTTCCCATTTGAGGGTGCACACCATACCTATCAAATACCTAAAAAGGGAAAGAAAAAAATAATTTCCGAACAAAGGAATGTTTTAAAGAAATCCTTTAAGAGGTTTCCCCTTTGTCGCTCAAACCTTCTTGGTTTTGCATCTGTTTTTCTATTTCCCTTAGGAGGTCTCTTTTAACCTCCTCCAAACTTTTGGTGTGCGGTATCTTGCACCCGGCGGCGTATCTGTGTCCGCCCCCTCCGAACTTTTCGCAGATTACCGAGACATCCATTTTATCCTTACTGCGGAGCGATATCTTCCAAACCCCCTCTTCCGGTTTTTCAATAATAAATGCCGCTACATCTACCCCTTCCAATCCGCGGGCGTAATTGACAAATCCCTCGGTATCTTCATAACCTGCACCGAGTTTGTCCAACCACTCCTTTAGGACATACATCGATGCTACTTTTCCGCCGCTGTGAAGTTCAAGGGTATCCAAAACCTTGGAGAGGAGTTTCAATCTCCTCAAGGGGTTTCTCTCCCTAACGTTAACCGCCACATAGTGGGGGTCTACCCCGTATTTTTCCACCAAAAGGGAAGCCAATTTTAGAGCTCCATCTTTGGTGTTGGAATTTGTGTAGAAACCGGTATCGGTAGCCAATCCGGTGTATATACACGTTGCGATGGAGGTGTCTATTAAATCCTTCCTCCAATTGGATAGGAGGTAGTAAACAACCGATGCAGTTGCCGGCGCTTCGGCGTCTATTAGGTCTTGCTCCCCGTAAAAATTCCCACCCTTGTGGTGGTCTATTCTCATAAATTTTTTAGCCCTTACGGGAACCCCGAGGCGCTCCTTATTGGCGGCGTCGACCACAATACAGAGGTCGAATTCTTCCTCGGTGGGAAGCTTCATAAATTCCCGCGAAGCGGGGAGGAAATCCAAAAAATATGGAATATCATCTCTGCAACCCAGTTTTACATCTTTTCCGAGTTTCTTCAAAAAAAGATATAGCGCGCAGGCACTTCCTATCGTATCCCCGTCGGGGTTTTCGTGGGACGCTATTAATATTTTCCCGTTGAAGCTCTCCAAAAAACGGGCGGCGGGAATATATTCCTCCACTATAGGCATTGCTCTATTAATTTTTACCCCATAAAGGTTTAATTCGTTATACAAAAATCCCTTGAAAGGTGTTAAAATTGTAGTATGAGTAGCGCGGATAGGGACTTGAAAAAAATCAGTCTCTACCTTTTATCGGGGTTAACGCTTCTGGACTTCCTCGTATGGGTCTTTAACCAACAGATTGCCCTTTTTGCGGCTCTATTTTTCCTAATACCCCTTTGGGCGGTTTGGGTTTGGAAATTTATACCTCCCGAGGATACAGATATCTTTCCCGAAATGGAGGGAGACAAGAGAAAAGACCACCCTTAATGGGTCTTTAGTTTTTTTCTTTCCCAGTTTTGGTCTTGTAAAACTCGCAAAAATCCCTTATGGGGCATTCCTCACACCTAGGCTTTTTCGGGTCGCAAATGGTCTGTCCCAAACCCACCAAGAGGTAGTTAATCTCCTTCCACAACCTTTTGGG
>JALVTI010000003.1:0-1464 GCA_027035985.1 Aquificales bacterium
CTCAAACCTTCTAAGCCACTCCTTGAGGGTTCTGTAGTAGTGGAGCCTCCAATTGTCGATGTCTATTAGTGTGAAATCCAACCCTTCGGTGGCTTTAAATATCTCCTCCAAAGCCGGGAGATACCCGCCAGGGAAGATATATTTCCTAATCCATTCGGAGGGTTTCTCGGGATGGATTTTCCCTATGGTGTGGAGTAAAAAGAGACCCTTATCCTCCATAACGCGGTAGACGGTTTCGAAGAAAACCCTGTAATTTTCCACCCCCACGTGTTCGAACATACCTATGGAAATGACCTTCGAAAAGGTCTGTTTCAATTTGGGTAAGTCCCTGTAGTGGAGGAGGTGAACCTCGACCTTCCCCTCGAGGTTTCTTCTCTTTATCTCCTCCTTAATGTGGTTGTATTGCTCCTCCGAAAGGGTTATCCCGACCGCCTTTTTGACCCCGAATTTCTCGACCGCGTCGAAGAGCACCGAACCCCAACCGCAACCTATATCGAGCAAAGTATCATTTTCGTTTAACAAAAGCTTTTTTAGGGATATCTCCCTCTTCTTCCTCTGCGCCTCCTCGAGGGTTGCATCCTTCGATGGGAAGAATGCGCACGAATAGGTTAGGCTCTCGTCGAGCCAGAGCCTGTAAAAATCGTTTCCCACATCGTAGTGGTGTTTGATGTTTTCCCTATCCTTTTCCACATTTAGGTGGGAGAGAAACTTAACGAACTTCCAAAGGGGTAGGTGTTTCTTTTCCTTACTCCTCAAGTAGGTGAGTCCGTAAGCTAAAACCTCTTCGAGGTCTCCATCTATCTCTATATCCCCTTCGGTGTAGCCTTCGCCGAAAGCCATCTCCGGGTCTTTGAAAAACCTTTTGATGAAGGATGGATTTTTCACGACTATGTAATTCTTAGCCCCTTCGGGGTAAACCTTTCCGTCGGGAGTCTTTACACCTATAACCTTATCCCCAAAGAAGTTGTTTACATCGTCCACCGTCCGACGGACTAAAAGAGCCTCCAGCATAGGTTTAAAATTAGTGCCCGTTAACAATTTTGGGAAGATTAATCAGATTTGTAATTTCCCTTTGGGTGGGTTGTTTCTTTCACTCCCGCAGGCGGTTTTTGAACTTTCCTTTTTCCCCTTTGTGGGAGAAATCTAAGGGAAAACCTTTAAAGGTGTTTGGGTGTTTTTAAACCTTTTCGGGGAAATTTTTTTCTTGGTTTCAAACTTAAAGTGTTTGAAATTGATTGATTTGGACCTATTTGGGGAAAGATTTTGTTTGGTTTTTACGGGTGAAGGTTTTGGAAGGATGGGTTTAGCCTTTGTAGGGGCATAAAAACTGGTCTACCAAAAGGCTAACGGTTAAATACCGCATAGCTCCGTTTCAATCCCTTATAGGAACATAACAACTTGTTAGTCTCAGTTGGATTTCTTTCTCCATTTCTGTTTCAATCCCTTATAGGGACATAACAACAG
>JALVTI010000003.1:1564-3282 GCA_027035985.1 Aquificales bacterium
TAGTTTCAATCCCTTATAGGGACATAACAACAAAGGTGAGTCCAACCTTATTAAGTTGCCAAGGAACCCAACCTTTACTTGGATTTAAAAAATACCAAAACCATCAAATGGAGTCAAGCAGAAATTGAACTTTTGGGTCAACCCTATATTGACATCAATTTCCCAGGGTGTGCCCTTTCGTTGGAAATCTAAGACGAAATGTAATTCCGCAAAAAGTTTTTGCCAACTTTTAATTCATAACCTGTCATTAAATCTTGAGTCTGACCTTATAAAGGGCAAAGATTTTTGGTTTCCTCTAAAAGGAGGGGTAATTCCCCGAAGGGGGTCTAAATTTAAAAAACATGTTTACGGTTGAAGATGCAAAGGTGCTTATAGATCTCGCCAGAAAGGCTATAGAGAGCGTCCTAACGGGGCAAAAGCTTGAGGTTCCCGATTGGATAAAGGAAAGGTATTCCCAACCGATGGGGGTTTTCGTTACCCTCAAAGACCGGATAAACCACAACCTAAGGGGGTGTATAGGTCTGCCCTATCCCGTTTTGCCGCTGTGGGAGGCGGTGATGGATGCGGCTATCAGCGCGGCTTTTAAAGACCCCCGTTTTATACCCATTCAAAGTCTCGACGAGTTAAACAACACGATAATAGAGCTAACCCTTTTGACCCCTCCCAAAGAGGTGGAGGTTCCCGATAAGAGGTTGCTCCCGCAGGTTATAAAGGTGGGAAGGGACGGGCTTATCGTCGAAGCCCTCGGCAGGAGCGGTTTACTGCTCCCCCAAGTTCCGGTAGAACACGGTTGGGACGAGCGCATGTTCCTATCGCAAACCTGCTTGAAAGCCGGTCTTCCGCCCGACTGCTGGCTTTGGCCGGAGACAAAGGTTAAAACCTTCCAGGGACAGATATTTGAAGAGGTTTCCCCCGGTGGGGAGGTGGTGGAAAAACCCCTTACCGGTTGACCTTTTCTATTTCCACCCTTTGGGGGTAAACGCTCTCAATCTCCACGAAGGGTTTGGGTAGGGGAGTTTTTACCCTTACGGTGGCGTATTTCCCCTTTCCGTTCCAAACGAGGTGGACCTTAAAACAGCGCAGTATATCCTCGCGGTGGAACTTTTCCGCTATCTCCCCCGTTATGAGAACCTCTTTCGGGAATACCCTATACCCTTTGGGGATATCGGTTATCTCCACCTGCACTTGAAAGGGAACTTTTGTCTTTACCTCCACGTAGAGCCAAACCAAAAGGGCGGAAAACACCGCGAGGAGTTTTATGTGCCAATTCCTAAATAGGAGCTTTACGAATTCCCCGACCCGAGAAGGCATTTTACAATCTCCCAATCCGACGGGTAGGTAATTTTAAGGTTTTTAGGGTCTCCTTCGAAGGTGCAGACCTTATAACCGTATCTCTCCAAAAGGGAGGCGTCGTCGGTTCCCAAAAATTGGTCTCTTAACGCCCTTTCGTGACACTTGAGGAGTATTTCGGTCTTAAAACCTTGGGGGGTTTGAACGGCTGCAAGCTCCTTTCGGGGGAGAGTTTCTAAAACCACCCCATCGGGGGAAACCCTTTTGACAGTGTCCCTCAGCGGGACTGCGGGTATCCTCCCGTCGCAGTCGCCGAGGTTTATCGCCTCCTCGAAGAGCCTGCGGCTGGCAAGCGGGCGCGCGCCGTCGTGAACCGCCACAACCGGTTCGCTTACCAATTTTAGACCGCTGAAGACCGAATATTGCCT
>JALVTI010000004.1 GCA_027035985.1 Aquificales bacterium
CCTATTCGGTTGCGGTGGAAAAGAAGACCTACCACGGGAAGAAAGGTTGCACCTACAGACCCGATAAGGTGTTTGAGGAGATAAAAAACGAGACCTTCGACTGCGTTTATATCCCGGGAGGGTATGCGCCCGACCGCCTTAGGAGATACCCCGAAATACTGGATTTTGTCCGCCGCCACTACGAGGCGGGTAAAATAGTCGCCTCCGTCTGCCACGGACCTTGGGTCTTAATCTCCGCGGGTATAGTTAAAGGTAAGCGTGTAACCGGCTACTTCGCCATAAAGGACGACCTCATAAACGCCGGTGCGGTTTATACCGGCAATCCCGTCGAGGTGGACGGAAACCTCATAACCGCAACCGACCCGCAGGCGATGGTAAAACAGCTCCCCTTAATAGTGGAGAGGTTGAAAAATTCCTAACCCCCTTTCAGTTCCCCTTTTTCTTGCCAAACCTTAAAGGGAAATTAAATTTCCACCCTATGAAGACGATTTTTGAAAAGGATATCAAACTCCAAAAGGTGATAACCAAAAAGGGTGTCGAGCTTTGGAAAATTGAAATATCTCCCAACCACTTTTTCTTAGAGCAAAACCCCTTTAAGGACTCCAAATACGGTAGGGCTTACCGCATGTTGAAGCAAAAGTATCCCTTCTTCTACATGTTCTGGGAGATAGAGAACAACCAATACACCGGTAGGCTCCTGATGGGAACGATAGTCGAAAAGCAGGATATCGACAAATTGATAACCGACCTCGTCCAGAGCGAGGAATACAAACAATACGAGGATATTATGGAGGAGATAGAACCGAGCGAAGGTTAACCCTCACCCTCCTTGTTTTCGACCTTGCGCTTTATGTATTCGCCCATCTCGAGACCCTTTTCGAAACCGCTCTTAAATCCTTCGGCAAAGCCCTCCTTGTAACCGTGGGTGAATATCTCCTTATCCGCCTTTTCAAGGGTTTTGAGCGTTACCTTCCTACCAACTATCGCACCTAGGTGGAAAAAGAGAAATGCCTTTACAATTTCGTCGGTGGCGTAAGATGCCAGCTCGTAGACCTTTTGAAAGGCTTCGTGGAAGTTTTCCGCCTCCTCCTCTATAAGCTCGACTATCTTCGTCAGGTATTGGAAGTCCCCTTTATCCAAACCGAGGAATTCGGGGAACTCCTCCGCCTCGGGGTTGAACCCCTCTGACCTTATCGCCTGAACCCTTTTGATATCGTCCAAATTGGGGAACATAAATCCGATTTTAGACCAAAAATTGGAGGGAGAGGAGCCAAACCTAACCTTGGTAGAGAAAGTCTATAACCCCCGCCCGGACGAAAACTCCATTTTCAACCTGACGGAGGATTAGGGAATTTTTTCCGTACACCTCGGGGGAAGCTATTTCCACATTCCTGTTAACGGGACCCGGATGCATGTAATACTTCCCTTTTTGGCGCAAGAAATTAGCCCTTTCCTTCGTCAGTCCGAAGTATTTGAGGTAATCCCTCTCGGAGGTTATCAGTGGTCTGCTCTGGCGCTCCTTCTGTATCCGCAGGAAAATGGCGACATCGCACCACTCGAGCGCCTCATCGACGCTTTCGAAGTCCCTATCCACCCCGAGAGCCTCCGCGTGGGAGAGCTTTAAACTTCGGGGTCCCGCTATCCCTACCTTTGCGCCGAGCATTTTAAAGAGCTTCAGCCCGGAGCGGAAAACCCTACTGAAGCGGGTATCCCCTATATAGACCACCTTGAGGTCTTTCAAATCTCCGAAAACCTCCTTGAGGGTAAAGGCGTCTATGAGCGCCTGGGTGGGGTGTTCGTTTGTTCCGTCCCCCGCGTTTACAACCTTTACGGGGATATCCTCAATCTCCTTAAACTGCCCGTTTAGGGGTGTCCTTATCACCACCCCTTCAAACCCCTGTGCGTGGAGGGTTAAAACGGTATCCCTCAAGGTTTCACCCTTTTTCATAGAAGACCCTTCGGAGGTAAAGAGATAGGTTTCAATTCCCAACCTGCGGAGTGCCTTTTCGAAGGAAAGTCTTGTCCTCGTGGAGGGTTCCAAAAACATTAAAACCCATTCGGAGTCGTATTTTTTGGGAATCCCCTTCTCCTTGAAGGTTTTCGCCCTTTGGAATATCTCCTCCACCGCTTCGGGGGTCATATCCCCCGCCGAAAGGAGTTTCTCCATTAAAGAAATAGAATTTTCTCCCAAAGGAAAAAAGCCCGCGCTCCGCGCGGGGACTACCTTGAAAATAGAGCTTTATGTCCGACCTGCTTAAAAACCTCAAGTTCGACGAGAGGGGACTAATACCGGTTGTGGCGCAAGACTACCGAACCGGCGAAATAAGGATGGTAGCCTACGCCAACGAAGAGGCTATAAGGAAAACCCTCGAAACCGGCTATGCTCATTATTACTCGAGAAGCCGCCGAAAGCTGTGGAAAAAGGGTGAAACAAGCGGCGAACTGCAGAGGGTGAAGGAGATTAGGGTCGACTGCGACAACGACACCCTCATATACCTAATAGAGCAGGAGAAAAACAGGGCTTGCCATACGGGGGAGAGAAACTGCTTTTTTAGAAACCTCGAGGGGGAATACGTTTTAAAGAAACCTCTGCCGTTTGAAGTCCTTCCCAGACTCCAAGAGGTGCTGAAGGATAGGATAGAAAACCTCCCCGAGGGGTCTTATACCACCAAGTTGGTAAAGAAGGGCTTTGACCGAATAGTTCAAAAGTTTGGCGAGGAGAGCGTCGAGGTGCTCATCGCCCTTATGAACCGCGACAAGGAGCAGGTTGTCTATGAGAGCGCCGATATGCTCTACCACTGGCTTTTAGCCCTCACCTATTTGGGTATAGATGTAAAGGAAGTCCTCGAGGAGCTGAGCAGGAGGTTTAAATAACTCCTTCGCGGGTTTCTTTTTGGATACCTCTTTGAGTGTTTTTATTTTCCCTACCGAAAAAGGAGTTTTAAGCCCTTACAATCCACCCTTGTATGGAGGATTACCGCCTTTCCCTCGAGAGGTTTTTTAACGAATTTTCCACCTTTAGGGGTCGGTTTTTGGAAGGTTACATCCAAAGGTTGGAAAGGTTCTTTAACGACCTCTCTTTCCACTATAGGGTTGCAAATGAAGTTAAACGCTACACCGATAGCATCTATAGGTTTTTAGCTTCCGATTTCAACCTCGTTGGGATTTTTTGCCCCGATGAGACCCGAATAAGCGGAATTTTGGCTCTTCTCCTCGACCCAAAGGGAGAGCACGGGCAGGGCGACCTCTTTTTGGAGGAATTCGTTAATACTCTTAAAGGTTTCCTCTTAAATCCCACCCCTTTGGAGGATTTGACCGATTTTTCCACCGCTAAGGTTTCGACCGAAGTTTCCACCGACTACGGGAGACTGGATATTTTGGTCGAGTTCCCAAACGGGTTTGCAATTGCAATCGAAAACAAACCTTGGGCGGGGGAGCAATTTCAACAACTCGAAAGGTATGTTAAGTATTTGGAAGAAAACTACGAGGGTAGATATATGCTCCTCTTCCTCTCGGGGTCAAAGAGGGAAGCCGTTTCCCTAAGCGGGGATTTAAAACAAAAACTCCAAAGGGAGGGTAAATTTTTGGAAACCTCCTATGGGGAGTTTTTGAAACCTTGGCTCCTCAGGTGTGCGAAGGAGTGCGAATCCGACAAGGTTAGGTGGTTTTTAAGGGATTTCGCTTCCTGGATTGAAAAAAACTTTGGGGAGGTCTAAAGATGGATAAGTTCGAAATTATTAAAAACTTCCTTTTGGACGAAAGTGTTTCTCCCGAAATTAGGAGGGAGAGGTTTAATATTGCGTGGGATATAAGAAACCACTTAGACGAGGTTAAAAAATCTCTACGTCAAAAGGTTTTTGAAAAAGTTGTTGAAAAGCTAAGAAATAGTGAGGTGTTTAAGGATTATGAAAAAGTTGATAAAGGATTTTTAGAAGGAAAAACTAATGGAACTTTGTGGATTTTTAAAAAGAGTTGGATGAAGGGTAATAATATATTTATAAGCTATACCATAAATTGTGAAGGTAAAGAATTTTTTGACGTTAACTATGGAATAGTTAATGAAATAATAGGATAAAAGAAAATGCAAATATATCAGGAATTAACATTCTATTTGTTGATTCCATAAGTGATTTAGAAGACATTTTGCGAAGGCTTCAGAAGATTTTAAAAGGATGGGAGGTTTCAAAATATAGGGAGTTAAATAGGTTTTGGTATTGGTTATTTTGGAAATACTTTGATGGTTTTTACGCTTTGAGGTCTTTGGAAGATGAACACGGGTTCTATACCCATTTAATATCCTCCCAATACACTCCAAGAGGGTATTAACAATTTGGTGGACTACTACGTTCGGAAAATGATAAAACTAAAGGAGTTAACCGAGAGATACCTCGATAAGTTTGTTGACTCATTAAAGAAATATTAAATGGAAAATTCTTTTTAGATTTCCTCTTTAGGCTTATTTCTTCTAAGACGCCCTTGCGTGGTTTGTGAAAATTTTGCTTTTAACTTTTGAAGGAACTTGTTAGGGAGAGGAAGAAAAATCTCTAACAGGTTAAATTTTGAAAATTGTTTTTAAAGTCCTTTCGAGATTTAGTTTATTTTCCGCAAACCTTATAACTTCGCTTAAAGGAATTCTCCAACCTTGGGGTGTTTTTTCCCCGAAAAGCTTTTTTCTATTGATTAGAACCCTTACGTAATCGGGATTTTTATAACCTAAAAGCTCGCCAACCTCTTTGGAAGTTAAATAGATGTTGAGTTTTCTACCGTAAATTTGGAGACTTCGAAGAATTTCCTTCCTTATTAAGTTTTCAAAAACTTCGAGATTTGAATAATATTCCACCGTTTCGGTTATATCCCTAACGGATAACCTTCTACCCCGTGCTAAGGCTTCTATAACGATAACCGCTCCCTCTTGGGATTGTTTCAGTGCGGATATGTATTCCTCTCTGTTCCTAAAGGCTACATTGATATAACCACCCTCTATAAGGATTGCGTTCATTAGAATTCGTCCGAGCCGTCCGTTTCCATCCTCAAAGGGGTGGATAACCTCGAAGAGCAGATGAAAAATGGTAGCCCTTCTTATAGGTGTTAGGTTTTGCCCCTCTTCCTTCAGCCATTTAATGAGAGTTTGCATTAAAAATGGAACCGCTTCCGGAGGCGGAGGTTCGAATAAAGCACCAAGTATCTGCATAGGGGTTTTCCTGTATTCCGCTTTTATTCCGAAACCTTGCCATAGGTTTTGATAAGCCCAAAGAATAAGAGGCTCGTCTATAACTTCCTTATCGGTTTTAAATCCTTGGTAGGCGAGCTTATAAACCTCTTCGGCGGTTTTTAAGTAATTTAGCGCCTGTTGGGTTTTCTTATCCGCCGATACCTGTTTATCTCCTAAATCTTTGAGTTGAACCTCTATCCTCTCTATAGCCAAGGAGCAGACTGTTTCTTCCTCCACCAAATATCTCAAAAATTCCTCTACAAGGACTATCGGTTGATACGCTACCATATCAATCCTTGGAGGAAAAAGTATAGAACTATCAAAGGTTTGGTAGCTATGATACGCCTTGAAAAAGCTCCTCTTTAGTGTCCCTTTTTTGAAATCTTTCCTCCGATTGTTATTCACCCCTTTGGTTTTCCCCGAAGGGGGATTTAATTTTTAACCCTTGCGCTATGGCGAAGGGTAAAGAGAACCTCACCCCTATGCTCGCCCAATACCACGCCATAAAGGAGCAATACCCCGATGCGATTTTGCTCTTTAGATTGGGGGACTTTTACGAAGCCTTTTACGAAGATGCCGAAATTGTTTCCAAGGTTTTAAACATAGTTTTGACCTCCCGCCCGGCGGGAAAAAACAGACGGATACCGATGGCGGGTATTCCCCACCACGCCCTTAACAGCTACATACACAAACTAATCCATCACGGCTATAAGGTGGCTATCTGCGAACAGCTCGAAGACGCATCTCAAGCCAAAGGATTGGTAAGGCGGGAGGTGGTTAGGGTAATAACCCCCGGAACCTTTTTCGAGAGGGAGACTACCGGTTTAATGGCTATCTATCCCCTAGGGGGAAAGTGGGCTTTTGGATACCTAAACCTTGCGGTGGGGGAATTTTACGGCGCCGTCCTCCCTAAGGAGGAAGTTTTAAACGTAATAGCCAAGCTTCAACCGACCGAAGTTCTCCTCCCCGAGGGCAGGGAAGACCTCGAAAGAGAGATTAAACCTATCCTCAAAGAGGTTTATTTCACCTACCTACCCAAGGAGGAATTTTTCGGGGAAACCGCAAAGAGGGAATTTTTGGAGAATTTCAATATCCCCACTTTGAGGGTGTTAAATTTCGAAGGCGAGGACGCCCTTCCCGCCTTAGCCGCCCTCTTGAAATACGCCAAGACCACCCAAAAGGGATTTACCCCCTTTATCCGCCGTCCGAGACCCTATGTGGGGGAGATATACGCGAAGATTGACCTAAAGGCGCAAAAATCCCTCGAGCTCCTCGAAAGTTTGGAGGGGAAGAAGGCTTTTTCCCTCTTCGGGGTTCTGGACAAAACCCAAACCGGTATGGGGAGGAGGAGGCTCAAATTTCACATAGTTCACCCCTATAGGGATGTGGAGAGAATTCGAGAAACCCAAAGTGCGGTTGAGGAACTTTATAACAATTCCTCTTTGAGGAATAGACTTAGAGACCTCCTACAAAAGGCTTACGATATGGAGCGGCTCGTTTCGAAAATCTCATCCTCCATAGCCAACGCCAAAGACCTCGTGATGCTGAAGCAATCTCTATTTGTGGCGGATGAGATAAGGAAACTCCTATTGGAGGAGGCTAAATCCCCGCTCCTAAAGAGGTTGGCTCAAGAGATGGAAGACCTTTCGGAGGTTGCCGGGGATATAGACCGCACTTTGGTCGACGACCCACCCTTTCAGGTAAAGGAGGGTGGACTGATAAGGGATGGTGTAGACCCCTATCTGGACGAACTTAGGGCTATAAAGAACAACGCCGAAGGGTGGCTCAAGCGCTATCAGGAGGAACTCCGTCAAAAAACCGGCATTTCGAGCCTGAAGATAGGGTTCAACAAGGTAATGGGCTTTTACATAGAGATAACAAAGCCCAATCTCCGCTATGTGAGGAATTGGATAGAGAAGGGTATCCTCCGAAGGAGGCAAACTTTAACCAACAGCGAGAGGTTTATAACCCAACAGCTGCAGGAGTTTGAGGAAAAATTTCTCTCCGCGGAGGAGAAGATAAAAAATCTCGAATACAAACTCTTTACGGAACTCAGGGATAGAGTCCTCCAAAAGGTGGAACTTATAGGAAACACCGCCTCCATTTTGGGGGAACTCGACTATCTTCAATCCCTCGCAACGGTTGCGGTCGAAAACTTTTGGGTAAAGCCCGAGGTGGTCGATGGGGGTATAGAGACCCTAATAAAGGACGGAAGACACCCCGTTATAGAGAAACATAAAAAGGTCTATATTCCGAACGACACTCGGTTTACGGAAAGTGAAAGGCTTCTAATCATCACGGGTCCCAACGCGGCGGGTAAGTCCTCCTACATAAGGCAGGTTGCCATTATATTCCTCCTCGCGCAGATGGGTAGCTTTGTCCCCGCTTCGGAGGCTAAAATATCGGTGGCGGACGCCATATTTACCCGTATAGGGTCGGGCGATATCCTCGCCCTCGGGGTATCCACCTTCATGAACGAGATGTATGAGGTGGCAAATATCCTAAACAACGCCACCGAAAGAAGCCTTATTGTCCTCGACGAGGTGGGAAGGGGAACGGCTACCTACGACGGTATAGCGGTGGCAACCGCCGTAGCCGAGTATATAGCCAAGAGATTGAAGGCGAGAACCCTCTTTGCGACCCACTACCACGAGCTTACCGAATTGGAGGGAAAGGTCGAAGGGGTGGTCAACTACCACATGGAGGTAAGGGAAACCCCCGAAGGGGGGATAGAGTTTCTATACAGCCTAAAGAGGGGAGCGGCTAGCAAGAGCTTCGGCGTAGCGGTCGCAAAAATGGCAGGCTTGCCCGAGGAGGTCGTAAAACGCGCCGAAGAAATTTTAAAAACCCTCGAAGGGGAACGAAAAAGTGAATTTACCACCTTGGAGGGAACCGATAAGGAGCAACCCCGCTTGGAGTGCGATAGAAAACCCGACTACGGGGAAAAAGAGGTTGAAACTCCCACCGGTGGAAAGGTTGATGGGGAAACCTTAAAGAGGTTTAAGGAACTCAAAAAGCTCCTTTCGGAGGTAGATATCGCAAAAACCACCCCCTTGGAGGCTCTCATAAAACTCGCACAACTGAAAGATATTGTCGATAAATCTTAGGTTTTCTTGTTTCGATTTCACCAATTGTAGGTGGAGCATTTTTTCATCCATTGTGGTTTTCATTTCCTTTTAATTCCACTAAGTGGAGATAAAACCGGGCAATTTGCAAACCATTTTCAGTTGCCAAGGAGCCTACTCTATCAATAGTTAGGTTTCCATTTTACACAAAATCCCAAACTCGTCAAGTGAAGTTAATTTTCACTAACCACCAAGTTGTGCAAATACCAAACTCTAATTGATAACTCCCAACCTACTCCCTCAAAAGTTTCAAATTACGCCGTCCAAACGTCGGAAAATACAGACGTTTAGACGTCACGACGTCAAAATGCAAATTTCCCGTTCCCATCGGAGTAAGTTGAAATGAACCTTTCCTCTATGAGGTTCTAACAAAAGAATAATGGAGGCTTTTAAGAAAACACGTTTGGGTGGTAGAGGTTTAAAAGAGACCCAAAAAGGGGGAATTATTCTTCACCCTTGAGTTGTTTTTCCCTAATTATGGTGAGAACCCTTGCTATGTTCCTCTTGGTGGTTCTTATAGCCATGGGATTTTCCAAAGCACCTTCGACGTGTTGCTTTACCCTCAACTTCATAAGGAGCATTTTCAAATCTTTCAGCTTCTCTTGGAGGTCTTTTATGGAGAGTTTTCTAAGCTCTTTGGGGTCCAGTTTTTCAACTTTCATTTTTTACCCTCCTTCTCGAGGACTTCGGGAGCCACCACGAGACGGGTTTTAACGGGTAGTTTGGAATCGGCGAGCCTCCAAGCCTCTTCGGCGACCTCCAAGGGAACGCCGGTGAATTCGAACAGTATCCTACCGGGTTTAATCCTTGCCACCCAGTATTCGGGGTCACCTTTACCGCCACCCATACGGACTTCGTTGGGTTTTTTGGTGTAGGGTATATCGGGGAAGACCCTTATCCAAATCTTGGCACCCTTTTTGAGAGACCTAACCAGGGTAACCCTGACGGCTTCAATTTGCCTTTGGGTCATATAGAACCTGTCGAGGGCTTGAATACCGTATTCACCGAATGCGAGTTTGTTACCCCTTTTTGCAAAACCTTTATGGGAACCTCTTCTCTGTTTTCTCCACTTAACCTTACGGGGTTGCAAGAACATCTTTCTACCTCCAAAGGGTTAAAAGTTTAACAGGGGAAGGGGGAATTATTGAATGCTTTTCAGGAGGTCTTCCTCTATTTTCTTTATAACTTCCTCTTTTCCGCCCTTTAGGATGTCCCCTTTGTAAATCCAGACCTTAACGCCGAGAACACCCCACTTGGTGTAAGCCCTTGCGTATCCGTAATCTATATCCGCCCTTAGGGTTTGAAGGGGCATCCTTCCGCGTAGTATCCATTCCTTCCTAGCCAATTCGGCGCCGTTAATCCTACCTTTAACCTGAACCTTGACCCCTTTGGCGCCGGCTTTCATAGTGAGGTCGATAGCCCTCTTCATAGCCCTTCTGTGGGAAACCCTTCTCTCGAGCTGGGATGCGATTTGTTCGGCTACGAATTGGGCGTCGAGTTCGGGGGTTCTAATCTCCTCAACGGAAACGATAACGTCTTTACCGCGGGTGAGCTCTACGAGTTTCCTCCTAAGTCTTTCGACCTCTTGACCCTTTCTACCGATGATGATACCGGGACGGACTGCGGGAATTCTAACCTTAACCTTGGTTCCCGCCCTCTCGACAATTACGCGGGAAACGCCGGCGGCTTTGTATTTATTTTTTATGTATTCCTTTATGCGGATATCTTCGTGCACCAAGTTGGGGTAATCGAATTTATTTGCGTACCACTTGGAGAACCAATCCTTGGTATATCCCAACCTAAACCCTATAGGGTGTGTCTTCTGACCCATTATTTAGCCTCCTCCTCTTCTCTCTGCTCCAAAATTATGGTGATGTGGCTTAGACGCTTTCTAAGGGGGGTAGCCCTACCGTAAGCCCTGGGCATCCACTTTTTGAAGATGGGACCCCTGTCGGCGAAAGCGTTTTTGATGTAGAGCTTTTCCACGTCCAAACCCTTTTGCTCGGCGTTGGCTATTGCGCTCTTTAGGAGTTTTTCGATAATCCTTGCCGCCCTTTTGTTGGTGAATTTGAGCTGATAGAGGGCTTCGGCGGCGGGCATGCCCTTAATCATTCTCAAAACTTGACGTGCCTTGGTATCGCTTATATGGGCGTATCTCAAAATAGCCCTCGCTTCCTTCTCGCCTATTCCGCCTATATTTCTGGGTCTCTTAGCCATAGCTCCCTACCTCTCCTTATTTTTTCTTAACAACCTTTGCCGATTTGTCGGGGTGTCCCCTAAAGGTTCTGGTGGGTGCGAATTCTCCGAATTTGTGACCGACCATTTCCTGGGTTACGTATACGGGAACGAAGGTTTTACCGTTGTGGACCGCTATGGTGTGACCGACAAACTCGGGATAGATGGTGCTATCGCGGGAATAGGTTTTTATAACCTTCCTGTCACCGGTTTCCTTTTGGCGGAGAATGCGGAGCATCAACTTGGGTTCGCAGTAAGCCTTACCCTTAAGGAGCTTTCTAAGCTCTTCCCTAACCTTGAAATACCTTTCCCTAGCCCTTTCAAACTGCTCTATTTTTTGAATTAGAAGGTCTGCCTTATGCTTTTCCTCACCTTCGAGCTGTCCTAGTTGCTCGAGGAGGTTAGCCTTATACTGCTTTACAACCTCGGGAGCGTGAACGGCTTCGTATCTCAAATCCTTGGGTAGAACGTCGATAGCCCTTCTGAGCTTTTTGTGGGCTTCCGCCAATTTTCTCTGAAGCCTTAGAAGCTGGGTGAATACCTCTTTAGCCTTCTCGGGGTTATCTCCGTATAGATATTTATGCCTTTTAGCCCAAGCGCCTTTAAAACCCATTTTTGCGCCTCCTTATATAAAAAGCCTAAAGGGGAGAGAGGTCATACTTCCCGACCCCGTTATCTCAAGGTAGTGCCGTCGCGACGGGTAACGATAAAGCGGTCGCTGTATTTCCTTCCCCTTCTGGTCTTGTAGCCTTTGGTCTTCCAACCCCAAGGGGATTCGGGGTGTTTACCCCTGGTTCTACCCTCACCACCACCGTGGGGGTGGTCGACGGGGTTCATGGCGGTACCACGGGTAATGGGTCTCCAACCGAGCCACCTAGCCCTTCCGGCTTTACCGAGTTTTACCAGCTCGTGCTCGGCTAGACCTACCCTACCGATGGTAGCCATGCATTTGAGGTTTACGAGCCTAACCTCGCCGGAGGGAAGTCTAATCTGGGCGTATTTGTCGTCCTTACCCATTACCTGGGCGGCGAGACCGGCTGCCCTTACGAGCTGTCCGCCCTTACCGGGGGTTAGCTCTATGTTGTGAATGAAGGTTCCCACGGGGATGTACTTGAGGGGCATTGCGTTCCCGGGTTTAATCTCGGGAATGGGGGCGCCTTTTTCGGCGTCTTCCCAGGTTACCGACATAACGGTATCGCCGAGTTCGAGATCCTCAGGCCAAATGATGTAGCGTTTTTCACCGTCGGCGTAGTGGAGGAGACAAATCCTCGCGCTCCTGTTGGGGTCGTATTCTATGGAAACAACCCTTGCGGGAACACCCGATTTGTCCCTCTTGAAGTCGATTATTCTGTAAAGCCTTTTATGTCCGCCGCCCCTACCGCGGGTGGTTATCTTACCCTGCTGGGGGGAACGACCTTTAGCCCTCTTATGCCAAACTACAAGACTCCACTCGGGTTCAACCTCATTTCTCTTTACGACTTCCCACTTTTTGCCCTTTCTTACCAGTTTCTTTATCTCTTCGAAGTCGTATAATACTGCGTGTCTTTGCCCGTTGGTTACGGGCTTTAGTTTTCTTACACCCATTTTTTCACCCCAGTCGAAACTATTTTAGACTTAGAGCTCTATGGAGGTCAAATCAATGGTTTGACCCTTTTCGAGGGTAACTATAGCCTTCTTCCACTGTTTGGTCTCTCCGTATAGCCTTCCCTTTTTGGTCAAAACCCTTTTTCTCTTCGGTTTCACTATCATGGTGTTGACCTTTTTCACCTTGACACCGAATACCATTTCGACCGCCTTTTTAATCTCCGGTTTGGTAGCCTTGGGATGGACTTCGAAAACCAATTTTCCGTAATCCTCGTTAAGCCTTACAGCCTTTTCGGTCAAAATGGGACGTATCAAAATATCGGCGGGATGTTTACCGCCGATAAGCTTAACCTCTTTTTTGTCGCTCATTTGCCCAACCTCTCTTCAATTTTTTGGAGGGCGTTTTTGGTTATAACGAGGTGGTTAGCCCAAAGTATGGCGTAAACGTTTAGACCCTCTACGGGCAAAACTATTGCGTTAGGTAGGTTTCTAAAGGACTTTTGAATTACCTCGTCCTTTTCGGGGATAACGACGACAACCTTTTGTCCGTCCAGACCGAGGGATTTGAGGAATTCAACCGCGGTTTTGGTTTTGGGGGCTTCGAAGGTGAAGTCCTCTACAACGGTAATCCTGCCCTCCTTAGCCCTGTCGGACAGAGCCATTTTGAGGGCTTTCCTTCTAACCTTTTTGTTGAGGTGATAGCTGTAATCTCTGGGTTTGGGACCGTGGGCTATACCGCCGCCGACGAAAATGGGGGCACCCCTATCCCCGTGGCGGGCGTTACCGGTTCCCTTTTGGGGTAAAAGTTTCCTACCCGAATAGGCAACCTCTCCTCTGGTTTTGGTGGAGTGGGTGCCCGCCCTTCTCTTGGCGAGTTGCCACTTCACAACTTCCCACAAGACGTGTTTCTTTATGGGAACGTTAAAGATATCCTCCCTAAGTTGAACATCTACCTTTTTGGCTTCCATTTTTGGTTTCCCCCTTTAATTAACCCTCTTGTTGTTCCTCTTGTTTCTTCTCACCAGCCCTTAGGAGGTTTTCGACAATCTTCTGTTCCCTTTGAGTTTTGAGTTTCTTCTTCCTCCTGTTGGCGATGGTGGAGTGATATACGTAAACGGTTCCCTTATTCCAACCGGGAACGGAGCCTTTGACCAGAATGGCATTCTCTTCGGGTATAACGTCTACAACCAGCAAACCTTGAACGGTAACCGGTTCGTTACCCCAGTGACCCGCCATTCTCTTGCCCTTCCAAACGCGACCCGGGTCACTCCTTTGACCTATCGCACCGACAGCCCTGTGGTACCTGTGACCGTGGGATTTGGGAAATCCTCCGAAGTCCCAACGCTTCATAGCGCCGGCGAAACCCCTACCCTTGGAGGTTCCCCTGATATCGACAACGTCGCCCGGTTTGAAAACGTCGGCAACGCTAAGCTGCTGTCCGGGTTTGAAATCTTGGGGATTGTCGACCTTGAACTCTTTAAATCTCCTCAGAGGGACGGGAATGCCAGCCTTTTCCAACTCGCCTTTTATGGGTTTGGTAACTTTGTGCCATTTGGGTTCGCCCCTTTTGTTGAGAATGGGCTCGCTACCCAGCTTAACGGCGTTGTATCCGTCCTTCTCCTCGGTCTTAACCTGAACGACGTAGTTGGGCTCGAACTTTATAACGGTTACGGGTATTGCTGTCCCGTCCTTGAGGAAAACTCTGGTCATACCGACCTTTTTACCTATCAAACCCATAGGCATTTTTTCCTACCTCTCTCCCTTAATGGGTTTTTATTTCAACGTCAACACCGGCGGGGAGTTGAACGCCCATCAAAGCCTCAATGGTTTGGGGGGTGTATCTGACGATGTCTATCAACCTCTTGTGTTCCCTAATTTCGAAGTGTTCCTTCGACTGGTCGAACTTGTGGGGAGACCTGTTTACAGCCCAGACCCTCCTCCTGGTGGGAAGGGGAATAGGTCCTTTCACAACCCCGCCGGTTCTTTTAACGGCTTCGATTATTTTCTTAACGCTCTCGTCGAGCGCTTTATGGTCGTAGGAACGGAGTTTTATCCTTATCCTCTCTTCCATGGCTTAACCTCTCCGATTTGAATTTTTGAAAGGGGAAGCCCGCGCGGAGCGCGGGGAAAAGGATTATTCAATAATCTTGGTGATAACGCCCGCACCTACGGTTTTACCACCTTCGCGAATTGCGAACCTAAGCCCCTCTTCGAGCGCAACGGGAGCCATCAGCTCGACTTCCAACTCTACGTTGTCACCGGGCATTACCATCT
>JALVTI010000005.1 GCA_027035985.1 Aquificales bacterium
TTTATTTCATAATCCCATTCCACGGTAGCCGTAGCCTTCAACATAGCGGAGACGGAACAATACTTCTCCATAGAGAGTTTTATTGCCTGTTCTACAGCTTTTTGGGGTAAATTTCCTTTAAAAAAGTATTTTACTTTAATATAGGTGTATATTTTGGGGTGGGTTTCTCTACGGATTCCCTCTACTTCAACCTTAAAATCTTTAAATTGCAAACGTTTTTTTTGCAAAATTGTTACAACATCCATAGCGGTGCATCCGCCTAACGCCATTAAAAGTAATTCCATCGGAGATGGCGCGCTTCCTTCTCCGAAAGGCGGTTTTCCATCCATAACTATCTTTTGACCTTCGGAATTAATACCCTCAAACTTCAAATTTTGAAGATGTTGAATAGTAACCTTTACCGGTTTGGAAGATTCATTTAACACCTTCATAAGGGGAAAAAATTCTCAATACTTTCATCAATTTTTCAAGAGTTTAAATCTTTTAAAGTTACAAAAAGACCTTATAAACCTTTAGTATAAAGTTTTATGAAATTAAAGTGGAAGGAATCCACCCCATTAACGGTAGGTGTAGAATGGGAATTCCAAATTTTGGATAGAAATACCCTTCAACCCAAAGATGTTTTTGAGAATATTTATGACCAATTGGAACCTGCACTAGTTCCTTTCATACATAAAGAGGTTTACCAATCTATGTTAGAAATTGTCTCTCCTCCCTGCGAAAATGAAAAAGAAGCAATAAACCTCTTTGAGGAAATTTTTGAAAACTTAAAACCCTTAACGGAAAAAGAAAATATTCATCTTATAGGTCTAGGAACTCTTTTTATTAAAAATATCAATTCAACCCAAATAAATATCTCTCCCCGTTATAAACTCTTTGCGGAAGAATTTCAGGAGATATTAAAGGACTTCTATATATATGGCATACATATCCATATAGGAATACCTTCTCCCGATTGGGCTATTAGAACTTTTAATAATTTAGTGCTATACGCTCCCTTACTTTTGGCTTTAAGCGCCAATTCTATTTTTTACAGGGGAATAAATACCGGTATCCATTCCTATAGAATGGTTCTATTTGAAAAATTACCCCGTGCGGAATTACCACGCCAATTTAAGAATTATGAGGAGTTTCAAGAGATTTTCCAAAACCTATTAAAAACTAAAGTTATAGAAAACATAAAAGATATATGGTGGCATATCCGCCCCCGTCCAGATTTTGGAACTATAGAAATTAGGGTTTTCGATAGTTTGTGGGATTTAGAACGGTTAAAGCTTTTAATCAAATTGGTGAGGGCTATCGCTTTATATTCCGAGAAATATCAGGACGACATCTTACCTCCAGAAATATTAAATCAAAATTGGTGGTGGGCTAAACGATATTCTTTAGACGCAGATTTTATAGACAAAAATGGTAGAAAGGCTTTAAAACAGGTTGCCTTTGATTTGATTTATAAACTAGCGGATTTGGGAATTCTAAAAAAACTCAATTACTCCGTTGGGGAATTCACAAAATTTTTAAGAAAACCTTCTCCGGCTAAAGAACTCTTATTTAAATCAAAAGCCGTAGGATTGGAAAAAGTTATAAAAATGGGCGCCGTTGTTTAGTCGGCTACAACTTGATTTCTTCCACTATTTTTTGCCTTATAAACCCTTTTATCGGCAATTTCAAAGAGTTCGTCAAAAGAGTGAATACCATCCAATTCCGTACAGGCTACACCTATACTTGCCGTAACCTTCAAAGTTATATTATTTCCTATTGATATTTCATGATTTTCCAATTTAACCCTTATACGTTCGGCTACATCTTTAGCCTTTTCAGGAGGAACATTATTTAGGACTATTAAAAATTCCTCTCCACCCCATCTAATAATTAGGTCTCTATCCCTGACACTGCTTCTAATTATTTTGACCACTTCTTTTAAGACCAAATCCCCTATTTCATGTCCGTAGGTGTCATTTATTTTCTTAAAGTGGTCTATATCCAAAATCAAAATACAGATATTGGTTCTCTCCACAGCCGCTTTGCTAAGAAGTTTCTTTATCAATTTAAAACCTTCACGCCTGTTATAAACTCCCGTTAGAGGGTCTAAAGAGGCTAACATTAAACTTTTCTCGTGTTCCAAAGCGTTTTCAAAAATCAAAGCTATGGTAGGTTCTATTTCCTCTAAAAATTCCCTTAATTTATCTTCCTTTAATTGGTCATGTCTTTCAAAACCAAACATCAAAACACCTATAAACTTACCGCTTCTAGGTATCAATTTATGAACATAAATCTCCTTTATAGGAAGGTTGCACACCCCTTTATCTATAGAAACGTCTAAACTTTCCCTTATAAGGACATCGTCCTTTGCCTGGATTTTCTGAATGAAAGTTTCATCCAATATAGGTTTAATCTCCCCAAATCCCTTATTTATTTTTAGTTCAAACTCATTTGCATTAGTTGCTTTTAAATATATAGCCACTGCCGGGATATCGAAGTTCTTTAAAAGGGAATTGGAAAGTATATGAGATAACCTATCTACATTTAAGGTGGTTGTTAATCTTCTAATCAACTCTTCCTTAAAGAGTTTACTTTCAAAAATATTTAAAACGTTGTCTACAAGCACATTTAAAGAATTCGCCAAATTGGAAAAGTTTCCCTCCTCCAAAAGAGGTTCTAAAAGTTTCTTTTTAGCACTTCTAACTTCTTCAATATCCGTTAAAGTTTTAACGGAATTTAATCTTTTGGCAAGTTCTATTAAGGAAGTTTTAACTTTATTCCAATATTGTTGGAGGATATTTTTATAGTATCTCGTTGCTGCAATTTGTAATAAGCCCACTACAATAACTAAAACAAAATGCACAGGTGAGATATACTCTTTATGTCCGGTTAATAAAAATGCTCCTATAGGAATTAGGAATATTAAGAGAAAAATAACTAAATTCGTGTAAAAGAAAATCCTCGAAAATATATCCTTGGCTTTATTCGAAAATATTTCCTTAGATTTTCTAAACATAATTGTCTCTAAGTAATTTTAAAAAAATCCCTAACTTATTGTCTTTTTACAAAATAACATTTTCCTCAAGCATGTTTAAAGAAAAGGTCAAACGTTTCCATCTGGTGGGTATAGGCGGAATTGGAATGTCGGGCATAGCCCACATCCTCCTCGACATGGGTTACGAGGTGAGCGGTAGCGACCTATCGGAGGG
>JALVTI010000006.1 GCA_027035985.1 Aquificales bacterium
TATAGACCTTTATATTTTCCCTTTAGGGGTTTTATATTGTTTTTTATCAGCTCGGGGTTTTGAGCCAATATTTCCAATTTTTCTTTTATAATCCTCTGAACCGCTTTGTCCAGTTTTTTAAACTCCTCCGCCGCCTCTTTTAAAAAGAGAAGTTTGTATTTCATAGCTCTTTAAATACCTCTTCCGCCGGTATAACGTCGGTTTCGCCTTTTTCCAATTTCTTCAGTCTCTCTTCTGCTATTTTTGTATCCAAATAGTCGAAGTAAAAGGTTAGTGCTTTGGCTATAAGTCTGCTTTTCTTCTCTCCCAACTCCTTCGCTATCCGTTCCAGTTCCTCCGCCAGTTCCTCCTCAAGGGTTATATTCAGCCTTTTAACCGCCATAGGTGTGTATTATAGTGTGTATTAAAGAATTATGAGAGCGGAACATTTAACCCACGAAGATATTAGGGAAAAACTAACCTCCCTAGGTTGGAAGGATAAAAGTGAAGAGTTTGTTTTCAACCCTTCGGGGGAAATTTTCATTGAACCCGTTTTAAGGGAAGCTATTAGAAAGCTCAACAGCGGGGAGACGAGTTTAAAAGGATTAACCCCTAAAGAGGAAGAAAGGGTTATTAACGAAACCTTAAGGAGGCCAAAAGAAGAAATTGACCCTATTAAGGTTTTGGATTGGTTAAAAAACGGGGTTGATGTGGAAATTGATTTCGGAAACAAGGGGAGGAAAGTTTTCAACATAAAACTTATAGATTTCCAAAACTTGGAAAACAACGAGTTCTTTTTTATTCATGAAAAACCATTTGAAGACCAATTCAACATAAGACCCGACTTTACCCTCTACATAAACGGTATACCCATCGCAATTATAGAGGCAAAAAGGGAAATCTCTGAGGAAGAGGAATATACCTATTTGAAAGCCCTTAGACAGATAGAGAGGTATGAAATAGAATTTCCCAAGCTCTTTAACTTCGTTCAAATAGGGGTAGGTATAGCGGATAAGAACTTCTACATTCCCACATACCCAAATAGGGATAAAGTTCCGAGGTGGAAAGACCGAAAGGTGGAAATCTGGAAGGAAGAAACCCCTACGGGGGAATATATAGAAAATATCTTTGGGATTTTGAAACCCAATGTTTTAACCGACTTGTTGGAAAACTTTACCTTTTATCAATCCTCTCAAGGGAGCATCAAGAAAGTTGTAGCCCGCTATATGCAGTATTACGCCGTCAATAGGGTCTTTGAGAGGATTGAGGATTACCTAAAGGGTGGAAGTAAAAACCGCGGTCTCGTGTGGCACTGGCAGGGTTCGGGAAAGACTTGGGAAATTATCTTTTTGGCGGAGAAGTTTTATAGGAGATATTACGACCGCGATGCGGTGGTCTTTATTATCGTAGACCGCAGGGAGCTCGAGAACCAATTTAACGAAGTTCTCATTTCGTTGAAAAATACGAAGTTTGTAATCGATGAGAGGAAAGGAGCAAAAATTTCCACCGTTGAGGAGTTTAAAGAGAAATTGAAAACGATTAAGGAGTCGGAGAAAAACCCAAATGTCTCCGCCCGCGGTGTCTATCTCGTAATGATGCACAAGTTTAGGAGCGAACATTTAAAGACTATCCCCGAAGGGGAAATTAGAAAAAAGGAAATACTCCTTCTTAGGGACGAAGCCCACAGAACCGAAGGGGGAGCGAACGCCATTTTTTCCTCCGTTAGAGACTACATTTTTAAAAACGCCATCCTGGTTGGCTTTACCGGAACGCCGGTTCACAAAAACGATGGGAGCACCTTTGAGACCTTTGCCTATCCCAAAGAAGGGGAATTTTACCTTCACCGCTACTTTATAGCCGACTCCATAAGGGACGGCTACACCGTTCCGCTAACGTTCAGAGTAGCCCTTAGCGACTTTGTAAAGGACAGTATAGGTGAAGAAAGATTAACAGACGAAATTAAGGAACTTGTAAAGCAATACTTTGTAAATCGAACACTGACGGAGGAGGATTTCAGCGAAGAGGAAATCCTTTCAACCAAGAGGGCGGTTTCAAAAGGTTTAACCTTGAGCGATTTACTCCAAAGTGAGAGTTATCTAAGGAAGGTAGCCAGGTATATAGCCGACCATCTGAAGGAAGACACCGAAGACTTTGCCTTTAAGGCGATGGTAGCGGTTCAGAGCCGACTAAGTGCCGTCAAATTAAAGAGATTTTTAGACGAGATACTACCTAATAAGTTTGAAAATTATTCCCCCGAATGGGTTGAGGTTGTAATAACCCATACAAACAACGACGATATAGAGATAAAGGAATACCTAAATGAGTTAAGGGAGAGGTATAGAATCACCGATGCGGAGGATATAAATAAGGAAATCGTCAAAAGGTTCAAAAATAGTGAAAACCCCAAAGTGTTGATAGTAAACAAGAGACTCCTAACAGGGTTTGATTACAAAAAGTTAAAAGTCCTCTACTTGGCGGAAATATTGAAAGACGCCCTCCTACTTCAGGCGAGTGCTAGGGTTAACCGCCCCGCCGAAGGGAAGGAGTTCGGTTTAATCGTCGACCTAACCGGTTTAACCATTCAAAACTACAGAAAGGCTATAGCGGAATACAACCTCTACGAGCAGAAGGAGATTAACGAAGATATCCTCAAAAGCCTCTTTAAGGACAGCAAAGAAATCTGGGAAACCTTCCTCCAAAAGTTTAAAAAGTTCAAAAAACTATTTGAGGCAATAACGGGTTTACCTTTCGGGGAGTTTATTAGGCGACTGACCTCTAAGAGTTCCGACGAGGCTAAAGGAACACTACACGAGGTTGTGGGGAAAATCCTTTCCTCCAATGAGGGGTTAAACGAATTAATCCCACTCTTAAAGGAACTTATAAAACTCTACGAAACACTTGGAGGTTATCCGGAAAAGGCTAAACCGCACTGGAGGAATGTTTATAAAGCGTTGAAAACCTTACAGGTAGCCGTAAACAGAACCCTAAACCCCAAGAAGGTTGAGAGAATTCCCAAAGAGATAAAGGAGGAGATAACCAAATATGTGGAATTTGGGGAGATTAAAACCCTTGACGAAATAAAGTTTGACGAGGAAACGATAAACAACCTCCTAAGGGAGGGGAAGGATTACCTAATAATCTCCGATTGGGTTATACCTCTGGCTAACCGCTTGGAGGAGG
>JALVTI010000007.1 GCA_027035985.1 Aquificales bacterium
GCACCGAATACCTCGACTACGCCCTCGAGGTTGAAAAGGTTACCACCTCTAAGAAGGAAAACCTTATCCTCAACGTGGACGGAACCATCGGTGTCCTATTGGTGGATATGTTCAAAGCCCTCGGCTACAGCGATAAGGAAATAGAGGAAATGATAGACGCCGGCGCGTTTAACGCATTCTTTGTCCTCGGAAGGTCTATCGGTTTCATCGGACACATCTTGGACGAAAAACGCCTCGGTATGCCCCTATACAGGCACCCCTGGGACGATATCCTCTATATTGTGGAAAGACCCAAAGAGGAGGAATAATTTACTTTTTCCCTTTTTCGGTTTCTCTTTTAGACCTTATTGCGGGTGTGTTTTTTCAAGAATTTGTTTTTTCCCAATGTGAGGAGATTTGTTTTGACAAACCTTTAGTAGGTTGTTAATTACAAATTAAATACTGTTAATTTCCAGTTTTGGGGAATTATAATAAAATCCCAATTCAAGCGGCAATTTGGTAAAAAATTCAAAATAAAAATAGTATTAAAAGTTATTCCTTCCTAAGGAACATATTTATCTGTCCTTTTTCGGTTGCTAGTTTTAAAGCTTCTTTCCAATCCATTTGAGAAATCCTCTTTTTGTAAGCCACAAAAGGTTTATCAAAATGTTGTTTTAGAAACTCATAAAGTTTCTGCGTCAATTCATCTCCCATAAATTTGGGGGAGAATTCAATAAATAACCACAATTGGTTATTTCTAATTAAATTCTCCAACCCCTTAAGGGCAAAATATTCGTAACCTTCGATGTCTATTTTTACAAAATCCACCTTTGGAAGTTTGAGGAAATCGTCTAGCCTCACCTGTTGAACTTCTTCTTCCATTTCCGCAGGCAGGTCTTTTCTCAAAATCGAATTGTGTCCGCTAGAAGTTTTTGCAATTTTTAACTTTACGGATGTATTTTCATTTCCCACTGCAAGGTTGAAAGGTTCAACAATACCTTTTAGGTGGTTTATGTAAATATTCCACTTTAAGAGTTTGAAATTTCTTTTGGCAGCTTCGAAAGAGTAAACCTTTCCCCCTTCCCTTACAAGTTTCCCAAAGAGTATGGAGAAACCTCCCCAGTGCGCTCCTATATCTATAACAACCGAATTTGGTTTTAGAATTTTCTTGATAAATTCGTCTTCGGGAGATTCGATTTTCCCCCTTTTTAGAACATCTATCCCGTAGCTATCGGAGGTATCTATCAACATATAGGCGTCTATATCCCTTCGTGAAACAACCAGAAATTTGTCTTTCAACTCTTGTTGGAACAATAAAAACGCCAATTCCCTAAAAGGTTTGAATTTGGAAAGAAAACCTCTTAAAAAGGGCTTGATTTTTTTATCCATAAATAGGGAAAGAATAAGAGATTAAACGTCGAAATCGCCACCGCCGAAGTCGTCAAAACCGCCAAAGTCGTCGCCACCGAAATCGTCGGCGGAGGCGAAATCGCTACCGCTATCGTCGAGGGCGCTCTCGTCGAGGTTGGCGAAATAATCGTCGCTTACATCCCCGAGGTCTGCCTCAACATCTTCGAGGGAGGGTTCGGGAATCTCCTCTATTTGGATATCCTCCTGAACGACCTCCTCAACGGGGGCGCCGATAACCTCCTCCGCGGGAGCCTCGGCGGCTTGCTCTACCTGTTGTTGCTCTTCGGGAGACAGTTCGGGGGCGTGCTGAACCTCGTGGGCGAAAGTCTCACCCATCATCGACCCGAGAAGATATCCCAAGAGCATACCGCCGCCGAGACCGAGCAGTGCGCTACCCCACGAGAACCCCCCACCCCGCTGTTGGGGCGCGAAGGGCATACCACCCTGCGGCTGCATTTGGTTAAACTGCTGTTTGAATTCCGGTTCCCTCGCCTTGAGGTGGAGGTAGTTTTCAACGCTTCCCGCACCGAGGAGTTTTCTTATCTCCCTATACATTTGGTGGAATTCCTGCAAGGTGGGTTCCTTTTCCTGGACTTCTCCGGTCTTTTTGTTCCTCAAAACGAACTTCTCGGCGGTGTATTCCATTACGAGGTCTGGGGTTTCTACCACAACCTTTTCCGGTTCTATTTTCACCTTCACGTCCTGACCGTTAATGGTCTCTTGGATTTCGGTCTTTCCGAGCTTTTTGGCAATGGCGTAGAGTTCGAGCAGTTTGTATTTTTTAACCTTTAGCTGGGCGTCCTTGGAGGTAACTTCCTCCATATCGGGTTCTTCCGATTTTCCGAAAATCCCCAAAAGGTTATCCAAAAATCCCTTCTCCTTTTTGCGGTATATTTTTCCATTTTCCCAATCCACGTATAGGTTCAGGCTCTTTATGTATTCCATAGTTTGGAGAATATAGAAAAAACGGCGAAGCCCTATATGGGAAATGACCGGTTTAAACAACCAAATTTGTTAGCACTTATTTGAAGCCCTTTAGGGGTTTTGGGTTTTCTTCTTCCTCCTGTGGAGCTCCCATAGACCGAGGACTACGCCAAAGATACCGATTGCCAGCATAAATTCCAAAATAGTTTGATAGATTTTTTCCGGATACATATTATTCCCCCTTATTGTTTAATTTCTCACCCAACCACACAAGGATAAACCCGAAGATTACCCCCACTGCGGCAACCTTTAAACCGAGGGAAATCAGATTGGGCGTTAACTCCCTTTTGGACAGCGGTTGCAAAATAAGGGCAACCTACGGACACCAAAGCCCGATTAAAAAGAAATTTCCCCAACTCCTTTAGAGCCTATCCCATAGTTCCCCTCCCCGAAGGGGCTTTATTTGGAAATCTCTTCTAAAATTTGTTCGACCACCCCTTTAGGGTTTGGCGCTTCCACTATGGGACGACCTACCACCAGAATGTCGGCTCCCCTCTCGACCGCCTCACGGGGGGTTGCAACCCTCTTTTGGTCGCCTTTGGAAAAGCCTGCGGGTCTTATGCCGGGCACCACCGCCAAGAAGTCGCCCAAACGCTCCTTTAAAAACTCCACCTCGTGGGCGGAGCAGACCAAACCGTCGCATCCGCTTTCCAGTCCTATTTTTGCGAGGCGGAGGGTAAATTCCTCCTTCGGGAGGCTAACCCCTATCTCCTTTAAATACCCCTCATCGTGGGAGGTCAGAAGTGTAACCCCCAGGAGTTTCGTATTTCCCTTTACCCCC
>JALVTI010000008.1 GCA_027035985.1 Aquificales bacterium
TGCTCCATTCCCCCCGACCGCTTTGAGGTCGGGTTTTAAAATTACCTCGTGACGGTGCTCTCCTGTCTAATTTCTTTCATGCCCTCTTTAGCCTTTTGGAATTTTTCACCGATATTTGCCGCATGTTCGGTTATAGCTTTTTTAAGCTCTTCGAGCTTTTCAACAAGGGGTTTTATATCCTCTTCCGAACGGATATAACCCAACGCAACGGCGAGTTTGAGGTCGTATTCGGCACGGCTTACCAACTGCTTAGCCATAGCGGGATTAACCTTGTAAACTTCCTGCGCTTTTTGGACTAGCAATTGGGCTTCCAAAATAGGTTTGGGAACTATAACGGTTTCCACTTCAAGGGTTCCCAAAGCGCTTTGAATAGCCAAGAGGGCGGCATCGGTTTTTCCCTCTTCCAACATCTTCACCGCCAAGTCTATAGCCTGTTTGTAAACGTCAAGAGGCATATATGTCGTTATCACATCGATTTCATCCCTAAGAAGTGCGAGCAAAAATCGCGCATCGACGAAGTTGTTTTGGGCTACCAATACTTTTACCCGTTTGTTGTATTCCTGCGCTACTTGAAGGTCTGTTATTCCGTTAAATTCCATAAATTGAACATCGACGGGGAGTTTTACCAATCCGTATTGATTTATCAACTTTTGGAGGAGCGCATCGACCCGTTTCAATACCACTAGAGCTTCGGAAGTTTTGCCCTTTTGGAGAAAGAGCAAGGCCTGATTGGTTTCCTGAAGAGCTGTAGCTGCATCTTGGATAACCTTGGATAATTCCTCTTTTTTAAGCTTTCCTATAGCCTCGTTTAGGGTGCTCTGTCCGTTTTCCTTAACCGCGACCGCCTGCGAATTTTGGGCGAGGGCGTTGGGGGTGGCGAGTGCCACGCCCGCAATCAGTCCGAGAGCCAACAAACCTTTTCTAACCATAGATGGGAAAATTAGAACTTGACATTTCCCTGTCAAGGGAGCGGGTCTTAAGATAAAACTCACCGATGGGTCTTTTTAAAAAAAATTCCCCTTACGGGGAACTGCTCCTTTTAACCCTTTTGGGGTTTTACTTTTTCGTATTCGGAAACTGGTTTCTGGCAATAACCTCCCCTGACGAGGGAAAAAACGCCTATGCCGCCCTCCACATGCTCACCACCGGTAACTGGATAATTCCCTATTACAACTGCCATTACAGGTTTGAAAAACCTCCACTACTCTACTGGTTTATGGCTCTCTCCTTTAAGATTTTTGGCGTTAATGAATTCGCCGCCCGCCTTCCCTCCGGCTTGGCGGCTCTCGGGACATCGATAACAACCTATTTCCTCGTGAGGGATTTTTTAAGTAGGGAAAAAGCCTTTGTGGGCGCGTCCGTATTTCTCCTCTTGCTCCACACCTGGGTCGAGAGTAGGGCGGCGGTTCCCGAAATGGTTTTGGTCTTCTTCTCCACCCTCGGGGTCTATCTCCTTTTAAAGGAAAAACCCCTGTGGGGGTGGCTCTCTCTGGCTTTGGCGTTCCTCGCAAAGGGCCCCGTAGGTGTAATACTCCCCTTGGCTGTGGTCTTTATCTTCCGCCTCCTCAAAGGGGAGGGTTTCATTCCGACCCTCCGGTGGTTTCTAAAACTTTTTAACCCCTTGGGGGTTTTGCTCTTTATCCTCGTGGGGGGATTTTGGTATCTCCTCGTCCTCTACAAGGTCGGTTGGGAATTTTTCTACAAGTTCTTTATCCTCGAAAACATCGCCCGCTTCACGGGAAAGCTCCACCGACACCTATACCCCTTTTGGTATTACATACCGGTGGTCTTGGTGGCATCGCTCATCTTCCTACCGGCTGTTCTCCTAAATTTCAAGAAGCTCTTTTCAAAAAGAATAGCCCCCTTCGGGGGATGGTTTCTCTTCGTGTTTCTCTTTTACTCCGTTTCGAAAGGAAAGCTCCACCACTACATGCTCTTCGCCTACCCCGCGCTGGCGGGGATGCTTTCGAACATCCTCTCGATTAGGTATATAAGAAACGCCTACATAGCGGGGTTTTTGCTCCTTAGCCTCCTCTTGGGGTTTGCCTATTACTACAACACCGAGAGGTTTGTCCCCAAAGCAGTTTCTTACCTAAGAAAAGAAAATCCCAAACACCTCTACTTTTATGGGTTTGAGGATTCAGCGATAGTCTTCTACCTAAATAGGTGCATTCCGCAGATAAAGGACATTTCGAGGGCTCCAAATGGTAGCTATGTGATAACCTCCACGGGGGATTTGAAGGGAATAAAAGTCCCCTACGAGGTCTTGGTAAGGGGAAAAGAACTGAAAAGGGAAGAGGTGTTAATCCGTTTAAGGGGTAATGATTAGACCGCTTCCGCCTGCCCCTTCCAAGCCTCCCTTTTCGAGCTTTTGGGAAGCCTGGATTAGGTAGCTCAAGAAGTATTCGGGCGGTTGGGCGCCTACAAACTCGACCACCGGCTCGTCGCTTCCCTGTTTGGTTATAACAATCTTGGGAACGCCGACGACCTGATACTTTTGGGAGAGGTCGGGATTCTCCTGAGCGTCGTAAACGTTTGCGACCACGTTGGGCGACAGAACGGCGAACTGGTATGCAGTAATAGCCGCTTGGGGACAGTATCCACAAGAGGTGGTCACGAACACCCTAACGTCCAGGGGTTGGGTGATGTTGTTTACCATCTCCTTAACACGGTCGTCTACGGGAATTTCGTCGACCGATGTGAGGATAACACCGTTGATGAAAGTGGAAAACTCCAATCCGGCGGGCAGACCGATGTAGTGGATACCCCTGTCCTTTCCGTCCTTGTCCAGGATAACGAATGCTGGAACCCTGTCGGGGTCTAAGCCGTATTGCTTAGCCTTCTCCTGCCCCTCGGGGTCGGCGGTGGAAACTATTTCTATTTGGAGCTTTTCGGGAACCGCTTCCTGAACCTCCTTGAGCAGCTGCTCGGCGTATTGACAAGTTTCGCAGTTAAAAGCCCTGGTAAAGAGAATCACCTTTACCGGATTTTTGACCTCTTTGTTGAAAATCTCCTTTATCTGGTTTTTCACTTCCTCGTTTAGCAATTGCATTCTTTTCCTCCCAAAGTTTTATAAGGGTTATAAAAATATAACCCCTCAGAGATATAAGGTATCGGATAAACCTTCAGTTGGTAATAAAGCCCCCAAAAGTATCAAATCGTTTTTTTTGAGATTCATCATTTTGTTTTATAAGAGGTTGCAAATAATTTGCAACCTAATAATGTTTAAAGTTGCTAAAGTAGAAGTTTCCCCTTTGAAGGAAAAATTTGGAATACAGCATAGGATATATATAGAAGGTGATACAAACACCTTAAAGGATACATTTAAAAAATTTGCATCCGCACAGAGTTTGAATATTGAGGGCAAATATCTCGAGATAAATTTTTCCCCCGAGAGGGACTTTAAATTTGAATTTGACAAACCGCTCGAGGACTACTATACGGAGGAGATACACTCTGCTTGGAAGGATATGGTTGCATCCGCAATGGGAATGGAAGAACCTTTTAGGTTTTACTCCTTCTATACCTTGGATGGCAAGCATTTGGGAACCGTAGGCTTTAAGCAGGATTGCGAAAATGCAATCCCTATTATATTGGTTTATCAGCATTTTTAAATATTAAGGTTAAATGGTAAAATGTTAACAAAAGTGGATAATTGAGAATATATAGCGACAAGCATAGTTTTCAAAGTGCAAGTGAATAGATTTAACGATTGAAAAAAATAAAAGGAGGTGACAGGAGATGGCTAGGAGAAGCCGTTTCCCCGGAAGGGCTGTTTTAGATTATCTGTATAACCAAAAACGCTATTCTATGGAACTTATTGCCAAGATATTTGGCGTATCCCGTGAAGCCGTAAGGCTTTGGCTAAATCAGGCTGGTATCCCTACAAGGGACAGGATTTATGCGGTTAAGACGAGGGGTGCAAGGAAGAGAATTAATGTCCGCGAAATTAGAAAGCAGCTGAGAAAAATGTTCCCCGAAGTGGAAGCCTTACTTTCTTAATCCTCTTATGGACTTTCTTTATTCCCCACTAATGGGAGCTTTCTTAAAATCAACACTTTATGGCAAAGATTTACTACGATAGCGACGCATCTTTGGAGTATTTGAAGGATAAAACCGTCGCCATTATCGGATACGGCTCTCAGGGTCACGCCCACGCGTTAAACCTCCGCGACAGCGGGGTAAGTGTAATAATCGCTCTAAGACCGAACTCCCGCTCCGCCGAAAAGGCTAAGGCTGACGGTTTTGAGGTCGTCACCCCCGCCGAAGCCGCCCAAAAAGCCGACGTTATTATGTTCCTCGCACCCGACACCGTTCAGCCCAAGATTTACAAGGAGGAAGTCGAACCGCATCTAAGGGAGGGTCAGGCTCTCGCGTTTGCCCACGGGTTTAACATCCACTTCAAACAGATTGTTCCCCCCGAATATGTGGACGTCTTTATGGTGGCTCCTAAAGGTCCCGGACACCTGGTTCGCTGGATGTACGAGGAGGGCAAAGGCGTTCCCGCCCTTGTTGCGGTCTATCAGGACTACACCGGCAACGCCCTAAACGTGGCTCTCGCCTACGCCAAGGGAATAGGCTCCACCAGGGCGGGGGTTATAGAGACCACCTTTAAGGAGGAGACCGAAACCGACCTCTTCGGCGAGCAGGCGGTTCTCTGCGGTGGCGTTACCGCCCTCATAAAGGCGGGCTTTGAAACCCTCGTCGAAGCCGGGTATCAACCCGAGGTGGCGTATTTCGAGTGCCTCCACGAGCTGAAACTCATCGTCGACCTGATTTACGCCCACGGCATAGCCGGCATGAGGTATTCGATTTCCGACACCGCAAAATACGGCGACGTAACCCGCGGCGACAGGATTTACGAGGTTGTAAAACCGGTCCACAAGAAAATTCTTGAAGAGATTCAGAGGGGTGAGTTTGCCCGCGAGTGGATACTGGAAAATGTGGCAAACCGTCCTGTTTACAACGCACTACTCGAGCGCGACGCCAACCACCCCATAGAGGAGGTTGGAAAGAAACTCAGGGAAATGATGCCCTGGCTGAAATCCAAGGACCTCAAGTGAACCTTTCAACCCTGTATCCCCTAATAAAGTCCTCCCCTTTTACCTTTTTCCCTTTGGGGTTTATGAGTTCCTCAACCTTTAACACCTTTTGGTCTCCACAAACCACGTATAACCCGTCTCTGTTAAAGGGATAAACCGAACCCGGCGGGAGGTCGCTTTTTATATCGGTCACCTTTGCGGAGAGTATTTTTATTCTCTTTCCGTTAAAGGTGGTGTAGGCGTTGGGGTAGAGAGTCCTTATGCGGTCTCTCACGCTTTCGGCTTCCGCCTTCCAGCATATCCGGTATTCGCCCTTCAAAATGGGAGGGGCGTATGTAGCCTCCTCGTCCCTTTGGGGGACGGGCTCAATTTCCCCCCTCACCCACCTTTTTAAGGTCTTCAAAAGGAGGTCTGCACCTTTGGTCGCCAGCCTTTCCGAAAGGGTTATCACGTTGTCCTCTTCGAGGATGGGTTCCCTTTCGAAAGCCAAAACGGGTCCACTGTCGAGACCCTCATCGATTAGCATAACCGAGTTTCCCGTCTCCCTCTCCCCCGCCATTATCGCCCTGTGAATGGGCGCCGCGCCGCGGTATTTGGGCAGAAGCGACGCGTGGAGATTTAGGGTTTTGTATTTGGGAAAGTCGAAAACCTCTTTTGGAATGAGTTTTCCGTAAGCCACCACTACGGCTACATCGGGATTTAAAGACCTAAAGAAGTTGTAAAACTCCTCATTTCTAATCCTCTCCGGTTGGAAAATCTTGTCGTCTAAACCCAGTTCCAAAGCCCTTTTCTTCACCGGAGGGGGTGTCAGTTTCTTTCCCCTACCCGCGGGGCGGTCGGGTTGGGTTATTACCGCAACGAGTTCTATATCTGTGTCCTCAAAGAGTTTTTCAAGTGTGGGAACCGCAAAGGGGGATGTTCCAAAAAATACAGTCCTCAAACGGGTCATAGAGGTTTCTTTATAACCTTTTGCGGTTCCCGATAGGGTTAACAAAACGCCCGCGGTGGGTTAAAGAGTTTGATATTCCTCCAAAAGTGGGTTTGCGTAGGCTTTCCCCCAAAGGGGTTAAACTCATAACGCATTTTCCCGCAAGGGGGTAAGTTCAAAATTAACGGTTGTCCCCTAAAGGGGTATTTTTGTTTTAGACAACGACTTTTGGAGGTTCGATATATGGGCGCACTTTTGGAGGTGAGAAACCTAAAATACCGCACTGAAGAGGGAAAGGAGATATTGAAAGGGGTAAACCTCGATGTGAAGGAGGGGGAGATACACGTTTTGCTGGGTCCCAACGGTGCAGGAAAGTCTACCTTGGCAAACCTGATAGCGGGTGCGGGCGGTTACGAGGAACCCACCGAAGGTGAGATTATTTTCGACGGTAAGGTTATAAACGGTAAACCGCTCTACGAGCGGGCGAAAATGGGTTTGACCATTGCATTTCAAGAACCAGCCCGCTTCGAAGGTATAACGGTGGAGGAATACCTCAAACTCTCGGCTAGGAACAACCCCGACGCCGACATAGAGGAGTGCCTTAGGAAGGTCGGGCTAGACCCCTGCCACTACCTGCACCGCTTTGTAGACGACAGCCTCTCGGGCGGGGAGAGGAAGAGGATAGAGCTCGCATCCATAATGTGTATGAAACCGAAACTCGCCGTACTCGACGAGATAGACAGCGGGATAGATTTCGTTTCCATAGACGAGATAGGAAACCTATTCAAGACGATGAGGGATGAGGGAACGACCCTTTTGGTTATAACCCATCGCGAGAACATAGCGAACATAGCCGATAGGGCTTCACTCCTGTGCGACGGTCAGATTGTGGAAACCGGAGACCCCCGAAAGATTATTAAGAAATTTGAAAAGGAATGCCTCGTCTGCGAGGTTCAAAATCCCTCCCTCGTTAAGGAGGTAAAGGTTCAAAACAACTGAAGGAGGTGGAAGTTATGAAACTCAATTTGGATAGCAGGATATTGCAAGGTATCGATTTCCTACACAAGGTGGGTGTGAATATACAACCCCAAGATTTGGCTTTCTTTGTGGACAAAAACGAGATACTCCACAAGAAACCGCTGCAGGGTATCAAATCGGAGGTAATCCCCACCGAGTTCGGTATAAAGATGAGAACCGTTATCGAACCGGGTGTAAAGATAGATTACCCCGTAGCCCTTTGCTTTGGGAATATAAGCCACGGCGGGGAACACATAAACGAGCAGGAGCTCATCGTCGGCGAAGGTGCGGAGGTGAAAATTTACACCTTTGCCCTAATAGGTCCCGGTCAAACGCTCCACCGGAAGGATTTGGTTACCGTCCGCATAGGCAAGAACGCAAAGGTTGAACTCTACGATATCCACTACCACGACAGGAGCGCCGATATAAACTTCTACGCCGAACTGAACGCCTACCTCGATGAGGGTGCATACTTCTACAACCTCCTGAAGGTCACCGACCAAAAGAGTGGGAAATTTAGGACTAAGTTTTACGGCGAAGTGGGTCCCCGCGCCGTTGCGGTGGTAGAGGCTAAGATGAAGGCGACTGAGGGCGACGATGTTGTGGTCGAGGATATTATGAAACTGGTCGGCGAGGAGGCTAGGGGGCTTTCCAAATCGAGGATTATCGCCCTCGACGGCGCTAAAGCGGAATTCATCGGGGAGGCTTACGGAGAGGCGCCGAACTCCCGTTGCCACATCGACTGCGCCGAGGTTGTAAAGGGCGAGAATGTGGTTCTCAAAAATATCCCGGTGCTGGTCTCCACCAACGAAACCGCCAAGCTCACCCACGAGGCGTCGATTGGAAAGATAGATAAAAAACAACTCGAAACCCTAATGGCGAAAGGGTTAACGGAAGACGAAGCCACCGAAGTGGTGGTTCAGGGTATGCTCCGTTAAAGGTTTTCCACCTTTTCCCTTAAAAACTCTTTCAGTTCCTCCCTTAAATCCTCCCTTTCGAGGGCAAAGGTTATAACGGTTTTTAGGTAGTCCAATTTATTACCGGTATCGAATACCGATTCATAGGGTACCTCAAAGGCGTAAACCGCCTCCTCTTGCAAAAGTTCCCTTATGGCGTCGGTGAGCTGAATTTCCCCACCCTTGCCCGGTTTGGTCTTCTCCAGCTTTTCCCAAAGGGAGGGTGTGAAGAGGTATCTCCCCACAACGGCGTAATCGGATGGAGCCTCTTCCAGCGAAGGTTTTTCGACTATATCCTCCACCAAGAGGGTCTTTTCGTCTATTCTCCTAACCTTGGCTATACCGTATTTGGATACCTCCTCCTCGGGGACTCTAAATAGGGCTATAACACTCTTCCCATAGCGGTTGTATATTTTTACAAGTTCCCTAACGCTGTTTAACCCCTTTATCACTATATCGCCGAGGGAGACGATAAAGGGCTCCTCCGCACCCAAGGCGGGCTTGGCGGTCAAAACGGCGTGTCCCAACCCCTTTTGTTCCTTTTGCCGGATAAATATGGGGTTTACGAGGTGACTTATTCTCCTAACCACTTCGAGGAGAGCTTTTTTCCCCGTCTTTTCGAGGTGGAGTTCGAGGTCGGGATTGATATCGAAGTGGTCTTCTATCGCCCGTTTGTGCCTCCCGGTTACGAAGACGATATCGTATATGTCGGCATCGAGGAGTTCTTCGACGATGTATTGGATAACGGGTTTATCCACTATGGGGAGCATCTCTTTGGGCATAGCCTTGGTGGCGGGGAGAAAGCGGGTTCCCCAACCGGCGACGGGGATAATAGCCTTCATCAGCATTTAATACTTTACGCACCTACAGGAGGGTTTAGAACCTAAACTCTAATAGTTATGCCCTTCGCCAACCCCCTCGACGTTCAGTGGAAGTTTGCGGAAAGGCTCTACACCGAGTGGACCGAAAATAGGGAAGACCTCAAAGGGGTTTTGGAAAGTGTGAAAACCCCTTCCCTGGTGATGAGAAAATCTCTAATGGAAAAACGTTATGGGGAGGTGATAAAACACTTCGACCGCTTTAAGGTTTACTATGCCGTAAAGGCGAATGACTGCGAGGGGGTAATAGAGACCTTTGCCAACCTCGGGGCGGGTTTCGAAGTCGCTTCGGTTGAGGAACTGAAAAGGGTTCTTAAATTTAGAGTTTCACCCGAGAGGTTTATATCGAGCAATCCGGTCAAACCCTTGGAGTTTATAGACTTCTGTTTGGAAAAGGGGGTAGACCGCTTCGCGGTGGATAGCTTTACCGAGGTCGATAAAATCGCCCGTTTCAAGAGGAGGGCGAGGGTTTACGTTAGGCTAGCCGTTCCCAACGTGGGGAGCGATTGGCCTCTGTCCAGAAAGTTCGGCGTGGATACGGATACCGCCGTCGAAATAATGGAATACGCAAACCGGCGGGGGCTTATCCCTTACGGGATTACCTTCCACGTGGGGTCGCAGTGTAACAATCTCCAAAACTGGTTTGTTGCCATAAAGAGGGCTAAGGAGGTTTGGGACAGGCTTTGGAAAAGGGGAATAAGGCTTCAGATGCTAAACATCGGTGGGGGTATCCCAGCCCGTTACACCCGCGAAAGTCTTTCGGTCGGGGAGATTGCATCCTACGTCAGTGGTCTGCTGAACAAATATTTCGGTATTAGAACCCTCGAACTGCAGATGGAACCGGGTAGGGGACTGGTGGCCGAAGCCGGCATTTTGGTCGTATCGGTGATAGGTAAGGCAGAGAGATTTGGGGAAAATTGGCTCTACATCGACAGTGGGGTTTTCCACGGACTGGCGGAGGCGCTTGGGGGCATACGCTACTCCTTCTACACCCCGAAGGGGGATAAATCCAACTTAAAGTTCTACACCATTGGCGGTATATCCTGCGACGGGATGGACGTGGTTGCGGAAAAGGTAGCCCTCCCCGCCGATATAGGTGTGGGTGATAGAATTTATATCCTCACCGCCGGTGCCTATACGACGGTTTACGCCTCCCACTTCAACGGTTTCCCGCCTCCAAAGGTAGTTTTAATAGATTGATATACAAATCCTTTTGAAAAAAGCTTAATCTTTATTTTTGATGACGGAAAATTTGCTAATCCTTTTTAAGGAAAAAATTTTTAACGAAGTCCTTTCGGTGGCAAAGGATATATCAACAAAGTTCCAATTAAAGGTTAAAGTTTACACTCAAGACATTCCGCAAGAGGAATTGGAGAAGATATCCCAAAAGAGGGATTTTGATGTTGTTTCTTCAGCGGAAGATTTTGAAACAATTCTCGAAAAGGAGAGACCTTTTTTAACACTACTACCCCGTCCGAAGGTTTCGCCGATAGTTCACGCATTTGTAAAACCTTGGTCGGAAAAATTGGTGGAATCCACCGATAGGTGGAACTTCCTATTGGTGGAACAGGGAATGGAAAAAATAAAAAAGGTGCTCCTTTATGTGGATAGAGATACCTCTTCGGACAACTATATAAGGTCTACCTACGAATTTCTTAAAAAATGGGGGGTTGATTTCGAATTTGTAACCGTTTTCGACGAGCGTTATTTCGAACTATTGATAAAAAAGGAACACCCCGAGCAGGAAGCCAAAGAATTACTCGGAAGAATGTTTGAAGATTACATTTCCGCAGTAAGGGAAAAGATAAAAAAAGTTCTCCAATTGGAAAAGGTAGAAATTATTCCGTTAAAGGGAGAAGTTAGAAAAACTTTACCCTACTTTGCAAGAGTTCATAAATACGACCTTCTCGTTATATCCCACGCCTATGAGGATAAAAATGAGCTTATAGAAAACTCCGAAACATCTGTTGCGGTTTTTAAAAACTAAAGGGGGTTATATTATGGGAGAGCACCACACAATTTTAGAACTTTTGGGTTTAAACACCCCTACGGCGAAGTACTGGATATCTATAGGACTATTCCTAGCTACCTATGCAATGATAATTCTCGAAAAATTTTTCCACCGCGTTCCCGCCGCTCTGCTGGGTGGCGCACTGGCAATTTTTATCGGATTGGTTACCCCAAAAGAGGCTTGGGAATCTATAGACCACAACACGATGTTTCTCCTTGTGGGAATGATGGTTATAGTTTCGGTTTTAATTGAAAGCGGTTTCTTTTCTATCCTCTCAAATTGGGCTTTAAGAATTACAAAAGGGGACCCTTTAAAGATACTTTTAGTCTTTACATTTCTAACCGCTTTTTTATCGGCTTTTCTTGATAACGTAACAACCGTTCTATTTATGGTTCCTATACTCTTACAAATGTTGATTAAACTGCGGATAAATCCCATTCCCTATGTTATTGCCACCGTTCTGGCTTCTAATATAGGGGGAACCGCTACATTAATAGGTGACCCTCCAAACATTATCATCGGTTCCTTGGGACACTTTACCTTTAACGACTTTATAGTAAACTTAACTCCGATAATAATAATCACCCATATATTTGGAACCATAACTTTTGTTCTCTACATGAAGTGGCGGGGTTATCTGGAGAGAAAAATAACCGATGAAAGGGAATTAAAAGAAATAATAGAGGGACAAAAGGCGGAATACGACATTCCCCTAATGAGAAAGGGATTAATTATTTTCGGTATAACCCTACTGCTATTTTTCTTCCACCACCTCATAGGTTTGGAACCGGGAACGGTAGCCCTCACAATGGCTTCCATTTTGCTTTTATGGACAAAACTCAATCCCGAAAAGGTTTTCGAAAGGGTCGAGTGGGGAACCTTAATGTTCTTTGTCGGTCTATTTATGGTTATAGGCACTTTGGAAGTTACCGGTGTTTTTGAAGATTTAGCCCACTTTGTGGCTGGAATAGTAAAAGATGCCCTTAGCGGTATTTTGATTATTGGAGGTTTGTCGGCTATCATCTCGGGAATTGTTGACAACATACCCTTTACAATGGCGATGTCCTACGTTCTCTTAGACCTTCAGCAGTCGGTTCATTTCAATGTTGAACCGCTGTGGTGGGCTTTGGCGCTAGGCGCTTGTTTAGGTGGTAACCTGACCATAATAGGGGCTTCCGCCAATGTGGTTGCCGCCGGATTGGTTGAGAAGGAAGGCTACAAAATTTCTTTCTTCGATTTCATTAAAATGGGAACACCCGTTGCGATGGTTACCGTCTTTGTAGCGCTCTTTCTCCTATGGCTAAAGTATCTAATCTTTGGATATTAACTTTTCCCCGCTTCGCGGGGTTATTTATTAAATATTTACTGTGGGTTTGAAGAAAGTACTATTGATTGAAGATGAAATTCCTACTCTTGAGAATTTAAAAGCCCTTTTTGAGTTGGAGGGTTATGCCGTCGATACCGCTCCCGATTTGAAAACGGCAAAGGAAAAGGTTTCAAAACATTACTATCCATTAGTGGTTTTAGACCTCTTTCTCCCCGACGGGAACGGTATGGAGCTATTGGATTATTTAAACCTTCAAAGGAGTAAAGTTATAATCCTAACGGCTCACGGGACGGTTGAAACCGCAGTTCAAGCCGTTCGAAGGGGAGCTTACGATTTTCTCCAAAAACCGATTTCTTTTAAAAATCTCAAACAACTCTGTCAGAAAGCTTTGCAGGAACTTAATGCCCAAAAAGGAGATATAGAGGTTTTAGAAAACGTTCTCGGTGAATTGGTTGGTGAATCTTCCTTTATAAGGGAATTAAAGAAAAAATTGTCCGAAATAGCCGCCGAAAATAAAAATGTCCTCATCAGGGGAGAAGAAGGGGTAGGAAAAACCTTTATAGCGGAATTAATTCACAAGCTTTCCCCTCGTAGGGATTTTGAATTGGTAAAAATCCTTCCAAAGGAAAAGGGAGAATTTGAACTCGAAATGGAAATATTCGGTTCGACCCTTCCGGGTAAGGAAAAAATAGGTGCACTCGAAAAGGCAGAGGGTGGAACCGTTATCCTATCGAAGGTTGAGAATTTACCCCTTTCCATACAGCGTAAACTTGCGGAAGCTATAAAAAACCGGTATTACACACCTGTGGGAGGCGGTATTAAGAAATTTTTAAACGTTCGATTTATTTCCACAACGGAAAAAAATCTCTATGAAATGGCTCAAGAAAATAAATTTGATGCGGATTTCCTTATGAGAATAAATGAAATAGAGTTGGAAATCCCCCCCTTAAGGGAAAGAAAGGAGGATATAGTCCCTTTAATGGAACACTTTTTGGAAGAGTTTTCGCAAAGAGAGGGAAAAAAGAAACCTATACTGACGGAGGATATAAAGGAATATTTTCTAAGTTATGATTTCCCGGTTAACGTTAAAGAGTTGAAAAATCTAATGGAGAGAATTGTTTTAATGTCCAATGACGGCGTTGTAAATATGGAGCAACTGAATTTCATGCCCCAAAGGGGAGAAGGGGAGGAGACTTTATTCGATATTTCAAGCTGGAGAGAGGCAAAGAAAAAGTTTGAAAAGGAATATCTAAAAAGAAAGCTAATAGAGTTTAATGGCGATATCAAACAGGTGGCAAAAAGTATAAATCTCGATATATCCAACGTGTATCGAAAAATTAGGGAATACAACCTCGAAAAGTATGTGAAAAATAGGTCTTCATGAGGTTGGGAATCGTAGGGGGCGGGGCGTGGGGAACCGCCCTTGCACACATCTTTTCAAAAAAACACCGCGTTTTGGTTTACGATAGAAATCCCTATAAGGTTGATTTAATCAATAAAGGTATATATCCCGCCGATGAAAGTTTAAGAATTTCATCTAAAGTAAAAGCCACAAATAGTTTAAAGGAAGTTTTAGAATTTGCAGAAGTCCTTTTTATTTCGGTTCCAACCCAAGCGGTTAGAGAAGTTTTAAAAAAAGTCCCTTTTTGGG
>JALVTI010000009.1 GCA_027035985.1 Aquificales bacterium
TCCTATTTTTGCGAGGCGGAGGGTAAATTCCTCCTTCGGGAGGCTAACCCCTATCTCCTTTAAATACCCCTCATCGTGGGAGGTCAGAAGTGTAACCCCCAGGAGTTTCGTATTTCCCTTTACCCCCGCGGCGGTCTCTATCATCTCTTTCCCACCTAGGGTGTGGAGGGTTAGGTAATCGACCCCCAATTGGGATGCACCCATTACCCCGTTCCTAACGGTGTTGGGTATATCGTGGAGTTTCAAATCCAAAAACAGTTCCGCCTTAGGTGAAATCCTTTTGATGGTATCTATTACCTCCCTCCCGTAGGGGATAAAGAGTTTGTATCCGACCTTAAAGATAAGGGGATACTCTTTTAGTTCCTCCACGAGGTTTATAGCCTTTTCGTAGTCGGTGTCGAGGGCTACGCAGAGTTTTCCCATAGGGAACTATTGTTTTTCAGACCTACGGAGGTTTCCCTTAAACTTTTAACTCTCATCTCGCGGACGGAAAAATGGGTACCAAAATAGTCGGTTTGGGAGTTTACTTGCCCGAGAAGGTGCTTACAAACTTCGACCTCGAAAAGATGGTCGACACCTCCGACGAGTGGATTACAACCCGAACCGGGATAAAGGAGAGACGTATCGCCGAAAACGAGACCGTGGTTGACCTCGCCGTCAAAGCTGCCGAGGAGGCTATCTCAAACGCCGGGATAGAGAAGACGGAAGTAGACGCCGTTGTATTGGCAACCCTAAGCCCCCAATTGGGATTTCCCGCCACCGCCTGCCTCGTTCAGGAGAGGCTCGGACTGCCCCATTCGGCGATGTCCTTCGACATATCCGCCGCCTGTAGCGGGTTCCTATACGGTCTCGATATAGCCGACGCTTACCTCAAGAGCAAAAAGAAGAAGACCGTTCTCGTCATAGGTGCGGAAAAGCTATCCTCCATTATCGACTGGAAAGACCGTTCGACCTGCGTCCTCTTCGGCGACGGGGCGGGTGCGGCGGTCGTCCGCTACGAGGAAAACGACGAGAGCGATATCCTAAGCTCCAAACTCTACACCAAGGGTGAGGCTTGGAATATCCTCTACCGCGAACCGTGCGGCTACCTCAAAATGGAGGGGCGCAAAGTTTTCAAAGAGGCTGTCAGCGGTATGACCAAATCCTCCTTGGAGGCGATAGAGGAAGCCGGGCTTCGCCCAGAGGATATAGACCTGGTTATCCCCCACCAAGCCAATTTCCGAATAATAAAGGCGCTAGCCGAAAAGCTCGGCATTCCCCTCGAAAAGGTCTACGTAAACGTCAACCGCTATGGAAATACCTCCGCCGCCTCCATACCCATAGCGATGTACGAGGCTTACAGAAAGGGGAAACTCAAGAGAGGAATGAACGTTTTACTTACCGCCATGGGAGGGGGGTTAACGTGGGGTTCTATGGTGGTTAGGTTTTAAAACTTCCCCCGAAAGGTTTCCCTTTTACCCCAAATTCCCCATAGGTGTAAAAAAGATTTTTAAACACCCGTAGCTGTTCGGTTTTTAAAGTTCCCCTTGGGGGCAAAATCTTTTCCTATGACTTCGAGAGTTCCCCTATCCGTTTTTCAATTCCAAGTCGAGTTGGGAAATATAGACGCAAACCTCCGAAAGGTGGGAGAAATAAAACCCCTCCTACCAAAGGGTGGTCTCTTACTCCTCCCCGAAATGTTCTGTTGCGGTTTCGATTACCCCAATATGGATTTTCTCGCAAAGCGCTCACCGCAGGTGGTTGAATTCCTAAAAGACCTTTCGGAGGAAACCCAAGGGGTGGTGGTCGGAACGCTCCCTTTTGAGGAAAACGGAAAAATCTACAACACCGCGGTGGTATTCGATAGGGGAAAGTTGGTCGCCAAGAGGGGAAAAATCGAACTCTTTCCCCTCTACAGGGAACCCCTGCACTTCTCACCCGCACCTAAAGAGGAGAACAGGGTTATAGAGACTTCCGTCGGGAGGATAGGAATAGTTATCTGCTTCGAGGTGAGGTTTAACGAATACACCAACCGACTCCGAAGGGAGGGGGTAGAAATAATCCTCGTCCCCGCCATGTGGGGTATAGAGAGGAGGGAACACTTCAAGGTGCTAACGAGGGCGCGGGCGGTCGAGACGCAGAGCTTCCTAATAGCCGCCAACTCCTGGGGAAAGACCGGAAAGGCGACCTTCGGAGGGTCTTCGGGAATTTACTCCCCTTGGGGTGAAATTTTGGGATATATAGAGGACGGCGAGGGGTTGGTTACCACCTTTGTAGACCTCTCGGAGGTGGAAAGGGTTAGGAAAAAACTCCCGGTGAGGTTTTGAAACCTAATTTCTAACTTTTGATGGAAAGGAAAAAGGGAAAGCTAACCCTATGGGAGGCGGTAGCTATTGCGGTCGGCACCATGATAGGTGCCGGTATCTTCTCAATTCTCGGCGTAGGGGCGCAGATTTGCGGGACAAACCTACCCCTGGCGTTCGTTATCGCCGGTCTGGTCGCCTGGTTTGTGGCATACTCCTACGCCCACCTGGGTAGGGTTTACGTTTCAAACGCGGGACCTATAGAGTTCATCATCAGGGCTTTTGGAGACCGCCTATTTGTAGGGGTGCTGGCGTTTCTCTACTGGTTTTCCTTTGTCGTATCGATATCGCTCTTCGCGAAGGCTTTCGCCTACTACGGGCTGGCGCTCTTTCACATACCCTTCCACCCGCTCTATGTTGGTTTGGTGGAAGCCTTTATTATTGCCCTGTTCACAACTTTAAATTTCTTCGGCGCAAAAGTCGTCGGTCGGGTTGAGTTTTACATCGTCCTCCTAAAGGTGGCGATACTCCTATCCTTTGTCGTCTTGGGGATTTGGACTATTAAACCGGAACTCCTAAAGTTGGATTTAACCCCGCAGGGGCTTAGGGACACGCTCTACGCGGCGTCCATTCTCTTCCTCACCTATATGGGGTTTGGAATTATCACCAACGCGAGTGAGGATATGGAAAACCCCAAAAGGGACGTTCCCCGAGCCATTTACTTAAGCCTCTTTATAGTCATGCTGGTTTACGTCGGTGTGGCTCTGGTGGCTATAGGAAACTTACCCATCGACCAACTTATCAAGGCAAAGGAATACGCCCTCGCGGAGGCGGCTAAACCCTTCCTCGGAAA
>JALVTI010000010.1 GCA_027035985.1 Aquificales bacterium
GTGGGTATGCTCCTCGCCGACCACATCAGGGACTACTCCCTAACCGTTATGTTGCCCCTCGAAAGGGAAACTCAAAAGGAGCTTTACCTCCACTTAAGGGAACTCTTCAAAACTCTGGAAAACCGTGTGTTGGAGGATATGGCTAAAGAGGGTTACACCCGATTGGGTCAGGACCTATTTTTCGAACACTCCTTGGACGTCAGATACAGGGGACAATCCTACGAGGTGAACATCCCGCTCTCGGAAACCCCGGCGGAGGATTTTGAGGAGAAATACCGACACCTTTACGGGTATGTATTGGAAAATCGACCGATGGAGGTGGTTAACATCCGCCTAAAGGCTGTCGGTGTGGGTGAAAAACCCCCCTTTGAGGAGCTTCCCAAAACGGACGGGAAACTTCTCCGACGCGCCGTTATAGGGGAGCAGAAAACTTACTTTGGTGGAAGGCAATACACCATAAAGGTTATAGATAGGGACAGGCTCCTCGCGGGGGATAGGTGGGATTTTCCCTCCATAGTGGTGGAATACTCCTCGACGACGGTTATCCCTCCCGGTTGTTCGGTCGAGGTCGACCGCTACGGGAATTTAATAATAGAGGTGTAAAAGAAAAAGAAAAAATTTAACGAACTTTCAAAAAGAGGTAATTGGGAAATTTTTCCTTTGTCCTTTTGAAGTATTTTTTATCCCAATTCCTCAATATATACATTTGGTTGAAATTGGTTTTAAACCCTCCTATATCGGTGAGGAACCATGCGTAGGTATCTCTTTTATAGGTATAGACCTTTTCAAGGGCTTCCCCGTAGGGGTAATCTCGATTTTTTTCTATCTCCAACTTTTGGGGCGTCCTGATGGCGAAATACTTAACGGGGATAGCTCTATTTCTACCCAATACGAGTAGGAGGTTCCACGTATCGAATAGGGTGGGTTTACCTCCAATATTACAGATGTAATACCTTACCGATTGTGGAACGCATACCGCTCCGTAGATTGGGTGATGGGTACCCTTTAAAGTTTTAAAATTCCAACTTCCAAAGTAGGAAATCCAATAAAACTTTCCTATCAAGTCTTGGGTAAAAACCCAATACACGGGATGGTTTACTTTCTTTCCCTTTAATAGGGTTCCCTTTACAAACATCTCCTTAATTTGTTGGGCTGTTTTACCCTCTTCGAGGAGCTTTTTTATGCACTTCTTTCCACAAATGGTGAGGGTTTTTGTTATGTTGTAAGCTGCTAAGGGACTTGAAGTGGTAAATCCTAGAGCTACAAAGTAGGTTTTGGGGGACAATTGGGAGCCACCATCATGGAAGGTAGCCCTGCGGGCGTAGTATTGTATTGCATACCCGTAATCCCACCAGGTATAAATCCACGCATTGGGGGGGGTTTGTTTTCCGAGTTCTATAAAAGCGTCGGCTAAATCGGAGGTCATAATGGGCTGAGGAATGAACTTAAAACTCAACCTATCGGAAAAGGTAATAGTTCCTATTAATAGGAGACCTAAAAGGGAGTAAAAGGAAGCTTTAGCCCACTTATCGGGATTGTATCTCCTTTTTACAAAATCCATTAAAAGGTCGAACAAAAAGCCGAAACCTATACCCAAAACAGGGACTAAAAACATCGCAAAGCGGGATGCCCCTTTAAATGCCAAAAGACCTATAAGGAAGGTGGGCAATAACAATAAAAAGAACCTAAACCGGAAAAAAATAAATAGAGCAACCCCTATAAGGGAAAGAATTAACAATGTTTCATTTCCCACTGTGAGTTTTGCCAATCTCGAGAAATCCAATTTTTGTAACTCGGAAATCGAAACTTGGACATTTGGAAAGTTTCCGTATAGAGGTTTATTGAAGTGAATTACGTAAACCCATAATTGTTTTACTAAGCTAAAGACTCCAAATAATAGGATTACAGGATTAAAAGCCAACGTTAAGAGGAGCAAATCTTTTGATATTTTCCCTTTGAGGGAATCCTTTAAAGATTTCCCTTCCTTACGACCTTTGAAAAACCATTCCTTCAAGAGGGGATAGCTTAAAAACAGAATAGAAAATAACCAAAGAAGGAGATTTAAATCGGGATGCAAGTATCCCCAATAAAAGGTTAGTGAGAAAACTGCCACCAGTAGTAGGTACAGATATTTTTGCCGCCTATTTGGGGCTAAATACACCAATAAGACCGCGAGGGGTATGGAAAAAAAGGAGAATAAGACGATGCTATCGGTATCCAAGCGGTTTATAGAGGTTCTAACAACGTATATAAGGGAGAGTGAGGCGGCCAAAGCTCCACCCAAAGCCGCCAAAGGGGCGTCAATCTTTAATAGAAAAATCGTGATAGGAATGGCAATCAAAACGGCAAAGATTGGAATAAACCAAAATGCTAAGTTCTCAACCGGTTTCCCCGTTAGGGCGCTTAACTTTGCAAAAATCCACGAATATAGGGGTATAACGTCGGGATAATCGGCGTAATCGGGAACGAATCGTAATTTATCTATACCTCCCGGATGAAAAACACCCAGGTTGTAATCGTCTGCCAAGCGGGCAAAATAGTAGGCGTCGTAAGCGGTAAAAATAGGTCTACCCTTGATATAAAACTCCTCTTTGTGGGATTCCCAGAATGGAACCGCTTGATATCTCGCCCATAATCCGAGAATAATAGGAACGGCAATTAATATTAAAGGGATGGATATTCTCCGAATAAAAAACATAAAGTATAAATATTACGTTATACAAGAAGTATTTAAGGCTGTAGCATTGATAGGTTTCTTTTTTTGGGGACTGCACTACATTGCTAAAACTTTTGATATTCCCGTTTTTCCAAAAAGTATTGTTGAGTTGCTCCTGCTTTACACTTTGAGCGGTTTTTTATTTCTATCTTGGTTTTTGGGTGAAAGAAAAAAATCCCTTCTTGTAACCGCCTATTTGGTTACTTTCCAAATAGTGGGTTTGGCTTTTGTTTTTAAAGACCCTTTCGTGGTTCCGCGGATTTTGATACCCGTTTTGCTCACCTATTTGAGTTTGTTCTTGTTTCAATCACCGGAAGAGTTTTTGAAACTTATGGAAAGACAAAAAGTGGAAGCCTTAGAAAAGGATTTAAACCTATTAAGGGAGCGTTTGGACTTTTACCGAAAACAACTTCAGGAGGTGGAAGAAAACTATAGAAAACTTTTAGAGGAAAAAGAAAGGTTAGAAGAACTATATAATAGCGAACATTCCGCCGAATTGGAGGAGCTTTTAAACGAAAAGGAGCGAACTTTAAAAGAGGCAAAGAAAAAAATAAAGGACTTAAATCAAAAAATTGAACAATTGAAGGAAAACAATCGCGAACTTTGGAAGCTTTTAGAGGAATCTATGGAGGAAGAAGGGTCATCAAAAGGTAGAGACGAACTCCGCCGTTTGCGGAGGGAAAGGAAAAAACTCCTAAAAAGGATTAGGGAACTTGAAGAACTTTTAAAGGATGTAAAGATGGCAAACGAACTCTTAACATTGGAAAATGAAGAATTAAAGAAACACGTTAAAGAGTTGGAAAAAAAGGTGGAGGAACTCGGTGAGTCCTTAAATCGAAAAAAGGCGGAGTTGGAAAGATTTGTAGACCTGTACGAAAGAGATTTAGGCTCTTACATAAGTCTTTTGTTGGAAAAAGTTTATTTAACCCCTTCCGCTTTAGCGGATTTTGCTTCGCTTTCCCCTAAGGTTAGGAAGAGTTTTGTTAAGTACCTCAAAAAGTTGGAGAGGTTGAATCCTTCCGAGGTAAGGTTTGAAAGTTTGGAAACTTCAAAGGGAAATGTTTTTAAAGACCGCTTTTCGGGCGGGAGGGTTTATTTAACCCTAAAGGATGAAAAATTTATAATAGAGGGTATCCTCGAAGGGGAAGATTCGAAGAAAAAAGATCGCTTTATCAGGGAGAGATTTGCTTAAGAAGGGGTTTGTAAAAGTAATAATTGAGATAGTGTCCGTCAAAGAAGAATAAAGGATTTGCCGCGTAGCCCCAAATTAAAACACCAAAATGAAGGTGATCCCCCAAAGCTAAGCCCGTTGTATCGGTATGACCGATAACTTGTCCCTTTTTAACCTCTTCGCCCACCTTAACGGTAAAGTCGTTTAAGTGACCGTATAGGGTAAACACACCGTATCCGTGGTCAATAATAATGGTATTTCCGTAAACAGTAATTCTCCCGGTAAACACGACCCTCCCGCTATTTGCCGCAACAACGGGGGCGTGGCGGTACTTTGCGAGGTCTATCCCTTTGTGAACGGATTCTCCAATTAGTTTGCCGTTGTAGTAGTAATAGCGGTGGTCGCCGTAATACGCCGTTGGTTCACTGCCGGGGAGTTGCAAAAATCTGCCTTTTGCGTAAAGTCGATTTTCGGATTGTTTGCAGATTTCCACCAATTTTTTGTCGGCTTCTTGTCTAAATTTGGTGTTAATTTTTTGGAATTTTTCCAAAAGATTGTCTGGTGTGGGAAAGAATTTTAAAACAATTCTTTCAAGAGTTTCTTTATCGAAATAAATTTTTCTTTGATGGAATTTTTTCAGTTTTATTTGTATCGGAAGAAATCTTTCGGCAATATTACCTGCTTTATCTATGGCAATTACATAGTAATTCTGAGGTTTTTTAAGCAGAAATAAAGGTGCTGTTATAATCGTTTTATAAATATTCCCCTTAAAAGGGAGTAAATAAAACTTAGCCTTTCCGAGTTGAACATATACCTTATCCACATCGGGAGAAGTTTTAACGGCAACCACTCCGGGTTCTCCGATGATTAATCTTCTCGGTTTTTCAACAATATCTATGGATGGGGGAGTTGTATCTATAACTATTTCCTTTTTAAGGATTATTTCTTTATGAAAGGGGAAAATCAGTTCGGCTATTAATTCCGCCTTTCCATCTTTGAAACCCGCCTCTTTGGTTTTTATAACCTCTTCTATTTCCCTATTTTGTAAATCGCCTTCGTAGAGGGTTAGAGTTTTGTTATCCTGTTGAATAAAAACTTTTATCTTTGTAAAAGGTGTTGCCTTATTGGTTTCTATGGAAAGTTTTATCGTCTCCTTAGCCGCAAGGATATCCGCCGAAGGTGGAACTTTCACATCAACTTCTAAGTTTCCGTAAAGAAACCATATACCGCCTAAAACTATGAGGAGGGCTCCTATAAAGGAGGATATCAATACCTTGCGCATTTTTTACCAATTTAATGATAATGAAAATATGGATTACCTCACCCCTGAACAGATAGAGGAGTTGAAAAATTTGCTACTCCAACGCAGGGAGGAAGTTATTCAAAGAATTCAACACTTTGTGGAAGGTGATACCTTAAAGGTTTCCTCCGATGTAGGGGATGAGGTCGATATAGCCGACCTCGAAATGGAGAGGGAAAAACTTCTCCGACTGAGGGAGAGGGAGACCCGATACCTCCGTAAGGTGGAATACGCCTTGAGGAAAATCGAAGAGGGAACTTACGGAATATGCGAAAGCTGCGGCGAACCTATAGGTTACGAGCGTCTAAAGGCGCGTCCGGTGGCGATTTACTGCATAAGGTGTAAGGAGATGTTGGAAGCGCAGGAGGAGGATTAAAACCACTCTATATCTACCCCCTCCCTTTGGAGGAGCTCCGCCGTTATTCCGCTTTCGCCGCAGGAGGGACTTTTCGACTTTAGAAAGGCTTTTTTGATACCGAAACGCTTAGCCTTTTGGAGGGCTTTAACGGCTCCAACACGGAAAAAGGGGGTTACATCCCTACGGGTAAAGTTGGTTATTACCCTATCGCCCTCGCGGGTTGCCGACTCGCGGGGGGTGGGCAGCCCGCCCTCCACCTCGGGGCAAACGGGGATTATCTCCTTATCCTTTAGCATTTGGATGAGCTTTTCGTTCTTTTTATTCCTCCCATCGTAGCGGCAGTTAACGCCCAGCAGGCAGGCGCTCACCAAAACTTTTTCTCCCGCCATTTCAATAAGGCTATACTAAAAATATGTCAAAACTGACATATTTACCCCCCGTAAGGGGGATTGGATACCTCCGCATATCGCTCACCGACGCCTGTAACTTCAAATGCCGTTACTGCAGGGAATACGGCCAGACCTCTCCGTCGCCGGGGCTCTCAAAGGAAGAGATAAATCTCCTCGTAAAGGTCTTTTCCGAATACGGACTCCAAACGGTGAGGTTTACGGGAGGGGAACCCTTGCTGAGGAACGATATAGTCGATATCGTAGCCTCCGTTAAGGGTTATGTGGAAGATGTTTCTCTCACCACCAACGGGTTTTTTCTGAAGAAATTCGCGAAACCTTTAAAGGAAGCCGGTTTAAAGAGGCTTAACGTTTCCCTCGACAGTTTGAACCCCGAAAAGTTTCGCTACCTTACAGGGGGAGGGGATTTGTCCAAAGTCCTCGAAGGGTTGGAGGAGGCTAAAAGACACTTTGGGGGGATAAAGATAAATACGGTCGCCATTAAGGGGTTTACCGAAGATGAGATAGACGACCTATTGATGTTTTGCGCCGATAACGGGTTCCACCTGAGGTTTATTGAGCTCATGCCGGTTGGGAATTTGCCCTTTTTTGGGAAAGATAGGTTTCTCCCCCTCGATTGGGTTTTCAACTATATAACAGACCGCTACGGGGAACTAATTCCGCTCGACAGAACCGGAAGCGGTGCCTCAAAGGATTACCTCCTACCCTCTTTGGGGATAAAGGTCGGATTTATAAAGTCGGTAACCGAACCCTTCTGCGAGGGATGCGAAAAATTCAGGGTTACCGCCGATGGAAAATTGCACTTCTGTTTGAGAACCGATAGGGAATTTGACCTAAAACCTTACCTCCGTTCGGAGGAGAAGTTAAGGGAGATTATTCCCACCCTTTTGAGATTGAAAGCCGAGAACAACGCCTTTATAGAGGCAAATGGTTTCGGTTGGTTTGCCAACAAGAGGACGATGGTAAAGATAGGGGGATAAAAGGAAAAACCTCAAGAGGTGAGCTCGTTGTAGGGTTTCTCCCCGTGGAGGGTTTTGTTTAGACCTTCTATCTCCTGCTCCTCGGAAACCTTCGCACCGCCGGTTAAGAGTTTTACCACATACATAATCAATGCGGTCATTATTCCGGAGTAAATCATCGTTGCGAGAACACCTATTACTTGAATGATTAGCTGTTTGGGGTTTCCGTATAGCAAACCTGCACCGCCGTTTATCGCGGGGTCTGCGAATACACCGGTTAGAATGGCGCCCGCTATACCGCCGACACCGTGAACTCCAAAGGCGTCGAGGGCATCGTCGTAGCCAAACATCTGTTTGAGCTTAACCACCGCGTAGAAGGGTAGAGGTGTTCCGATTATTCCCATCAAAATAGCCCCTATAGGATTTACGAAACCGGCGGCGGGGGTGATTATAACGAGACCGGCGACTATTCCACTCGCCAGACCGACAATGGTGGGTTTTTTGAAGTGTATCATTTCGAGCACCATCCAGGTAAGCATGGCGGCGGCGGTCGCCAAGGTGGTGTTCAGCATAGCCCAACCGGCGACTTGGTCGGCGGCGAGGGCGGAACCGGCGTTAAAGCCGAACCATCCGAAGAAGAGTATTCCCGCTCCGAGCACCACAAAGGGAACGTTGTTCGGCAGTAGGAACTTCTCCCTACGCGCACCCAGTAGGATAGCCGCTATCAAACCGGCGAGACCGGAGTTTATGTGAACGACTGTTCCACCGGCAAAGTCGAGCTCCCCTTCGTTGGAGAGGAATCCGCCACCCCACACCCAGTGGGCTATAACCGGGTAGACCAAAATGCTCCAGAGGAATGTGAACAACAGCCAAGAGGATAGCTTCATCCTACCGACGAGCGCACCGGCTATTATGGCGACCGTTATTGCGGCAAAGGTGAGCTGAAATAAAACGTCCACGCTCATCGGGTAGCCGCTGGAGGTGAGCCCGTGAATTCCTTTACCGAGTAAGTAATCGAGGGGGTTGCCGATAAAGCCTCCTATATCGGTTCCGTAAGCTATGGAGTAACCCACAACAAACCATGTGATGGCGGTTATGCCGAAGGCGGTTAGCACCATAAAAATGGTGTTGAGAATGCTTTTAGCCCTGTCTAAACCGCCGTAAAAGAGGGCAAGCCCCGGTATGGTCATAAAGACCACAAGGGCGGAAGCCACCATCATCCAGGCGGTATTACCCGTATCGAGGTGAACCTGCGCCATTTTTAGACCTCCGCAAGTTTTTAGAAGCCATTATCCCCACCGCTTTGAAAAAGTTTGTTAACAGATTCACCAAAAGTGTTAACACTTTTTTTTTCACTTTTGTAGGAGATTGAAAGGTTAAACCTTTCAAAGTTTTTACCTCTACCCAACCCCTACATAAAATAAGGAGAACTTTGTAAAAACCACAATAGGAGGTAGGAGAAAGTGGCAGACCTATTAATGGAAATAGTAAAGGAAGTTCAAGCTCAAGGTATTCAAAACATTTACAGGAGAAATGTTGAAAGGGTTCTAGCCGCCCTGCAGGTAACCACCGACTTTTGGAAGGTTGTGGACTATTCCGACCTACCTGTTCCCTACGCCAGCGCCATCATCAGAGCTTTGGCGGAAAGGGGCTTGGTAAAGATTGAAAACGACGAAATCCTCTTGACCGAAAAGGGTTGGGAAGTTATTAGGGAATACAACATAGGTCCCTACAAGGACTTTTCCTGCGAGGCTTGTCAGGGAAGGGGCGTTCCCTTCTACAAGAATATCGAGTTTTACAGAACCTTTGTCGAAATAGCCAAGGACAGACCGGAGCCGGTTCAGCAGTTCGACCAGGGTGCCGTCACCCCCGAAACCACCGTTTCCCGCGTTCTCCACATGGATATGAGGGGTGACATCGAGAGTAAAGAAATCATCGTTATGGGTGCGGAAGACGACCTCACCGGTCTCGCTATAGCCCTCTACGGAGGTTACAAACGCCTTCTCATTATCGACATCGACGAAAGGCTCATCGAGTTCGACAACAAAATTATCAAAGAGCTCGGTCTCAAAAATGTCGAGGCTAGGGTTCACGACCTAAGAAACCCCTATACCGACGAGTTTCTCGGCAAGTTTGACGTATTCGTAACCGACCCCCCCGAAACCTTTGCGGCGTTTAAAGCCTTCATCGCGAGGGGTATAGCAACCATTAAAGACCACGGCGGAGCCGGATACTTCGGTCTCACCCTGAGGGATAGCTCGATTTTCAGGTGGCAGAAGTTCCAGAAGGAGCTCCTGCGCATCGGAGCGGTTATCACCGATATCATTCAGGACTTCAACGACTACATGAATTGGGGCTACCACGAGGAGACCAAGGCGGCGCAGGTTGCCCCCGTTAAAAAGGCTCCCCAAGACATATGGTATAGAAGCGCCTGGTATAGGATAGAACTGCTCCCCGGCTTCGAGAGAACCAACGAACCCATTTCCGACGAAGTTTTCTACCTCGACGAAGAGGGTTCCACCACCTAAACCCCACTTTTGGGTTTTTCCTTTCAAACCCCCCTTGTTGGGTTTGAACCCTTTTATTCCCTTTAGATGTGTTTTCCTTTTCTCCGCTAAACTTTTGACGGACTACAAATTTATCGCCCACCAAGATGGGTTTGGGGAAGCACTTTTTTGCTAAAGGAGGTTTAAATTTTCTGCCCCTTTTAGGGGAATGGGTTTTGTCAATTCCCCAAGTGGAGTGTGAATTTTTGTTTACCTATAGGGGGTAAAATCCTAATCTCCAAATGTCTCTAAGGGTGCTTAGGTTTCTAACCGCCGGAGAGAGTCACGGAAAGGGTCTTGTGGCTATACTGGAGGGTATACCGGCAAATCTCGAACTTTCCCCCGAGGATATAAACCGCGAGCTGGCGCGCCGTCAAAAGGGTTACGGGCGCGGCGGTCGGATGAAGATAGAAAAGGACAGGGTCGATATCATTTCCGGCGTTCGCTTCGGCAAAACCCTCGGCTCCCCCATAGCCATGGCGGTGTGGAACAGGGATTTCGAAAACTGGAGGGAGCGGATGGCTGTGGAGGGGGAACCCCCGGAGGGCTACCAACCCTTTATAAAACCCCGTCCGGGACATGCCGACCTAGTCGGCGGTATCAAATACAATCAGAGGGATTTGAGGAATATCCTCGAAAGGAGTTCGGCAAGGGAGACCGCCGCCCGCGTTGCCGTCGGGGCGGTCTGTAAGAAGTTTCTATCCGAATTTGGGATAAAAATAGGTAGCTACGTCCGCGTATTGGGGGGCTACAGGGTAAAGGAGATGCCCCTCGACCTCTGGAGCAGACACCTAAAGGCGGAGCAGTCGGAGGTTAGAATTCCCAACCCCTTGGAAGACCCCTATGTGAAAACTCTTATAGATAAGGCGAAGGAGAAGGGGGAAACGCTGGGGGGAATAATAGAGGTGTTCGCCCTAAACGTTCCCCCCGGTTTGGGAAGTCACATTCAGTGGGACAGGAGGCTGGACGGTCGCATAGCCCAGGCGATGATGTCGATACAGGCTATTAAGGGGGTCGAGATAGGGAGCGGCTTCGAGACCGGCTTTCTCCCCGGTAGCAGGGTTATGGATGAGATAGGCTGGAGCGAGGAGAGGGGCTTTTTCCGCTATACCAACCGTCTCGGCGGCACCGAAGGGGGAATAACCAACGGCGAGCCGCTGGTGGTCAGAATAGCCATGAAACCGATACCCACCCTAATGTTTCCCCTTAGGAGTGTCGATATTGAGACCAAACAAGAGGTTAAGGCTATGCGCGAGCGCTCCGATGTGACCGCCGTCCCCGCCGCCTCCGTTGTGGCAGAGGCGATGCTGGCTATAGTGTTGGCGGACGCCCTGCTTGAGAAGCTCGGCGGCGACTTTATGGAGGAGGTCAAAGAGAGATTTAAACTCTATATGGAACACGTCAAAAACTTCTAACCCTCCCTTTGGCGGTATTTCTCCTTTAACCTCTCCAAAAGGGGAAGGAATTTCCTATTTCTTACAAAATCCTCGCCGAGGAATTTGCTCTTTTCCAATACGAAGCGGTCGATAATTTCGACCGCCTCCTCCGGGTGGTCTATTATTTGGAAAAAGTTAAGGTCGTCCTCGTCTATGGTGCCGTTTTCTATCATAACGTGGCGCATGTATCGGACTAAGGGCTTCCAGTAGTCGGAACCGAAAAGCAGGACGGGAAAGGGATACATCTTTTTTGTCTGCATGAGGGTTAGGGCTTCGAAAAGCTCGTCAAAGGTTCCGTAGCCGCCGGGAAAGATTATGTAACCGAGGGCGTAGCGCAGGAGCATAACCTTTCTGACAAAGAAGTGTTTGAAAACCAACCGCTTTGTGAGATAGGGGTTTTTATTCACCTCGGTGGGGATATCTATTTGGAGACCTATACTTTCGGCTCCCGCTTCGTAAGCCCCCCTATTTGCCGCCTCCATGATGCCGGGTCCACCGCCGGTGACTATCGCATACCCCTCCTTTCCGAAGAGGTAGGCGGTTTTATAAGCCAATTGGTAGTAGGGGTTATCCTCGCCAAAGCGGGAACTTCCGAAAAAGGTTACCGATGGTCCTATCTCCGAAAGAAGGTCAAATCCCTGCACGAACTCCGACAGTATGCGGAATAGCCTCCAAACGTCTCCCTGTTTGGCTTTCAGTTCACCGATAAGCTCCAGCTCCTTCGGGTGGAGGAAACTTTTCCACCTCTTCATTTCCTACCTCCGGCTACCAGGAAGTTGAAGGGGTTGGAAAAGAGGTTGAAAACCAATAGGAGGTTCCAGTCGTAGCGGTTGTTGTCGAAGTTGTACTCCCTTTGATAGCGGAGACCTATACTCCAACAGTTTCGGTTGTAGTCCACACTTAGGGAGTTTCTAATGTTTTTACCCCTTAGGGCGTCGTAGTAATTTTTCCCCTCCACTCGAAGGTTTTTCCAGTTGAGTTTCAACCCGTAGGAGTATTGGTCGGTTTGCCTCTCCCCGAGGTGGTCTTTACTTAGAGTATAGGAAAAGTCTACGTCTAACTTCGCTGTTAGGGTTTTTACGGCTGTCCAATTTACCCAGGCGGTGTTGTAAACGATTTCCGACAGGTGGTGGTCGTAGTAGATTTGCCCGCCCAAGGAGATATCCCCCGAAGGGGGGTTTATGTTGTAGTAAAGCTTCAGGGGTAACAATTTGCCGTTTATGTAGGCGCCGTCGGTAGGGAAGTTGTAGCCGCTGTAAAAGTTGTAGGGCTGTTCCACGATAAAGTTTGCGACCTCTTTCCCGCCGTAGTTTAGGGAATTTACACCCCTCAAAGTTAGGAGATTTTGTTTCGAAAGTTCGTCGAAGGTGTCGAAGGGTGGGTGATTCTTCTCCTCAAAGGGGTGAAATTTGTAAACCCACTCCCAACTGGAGAAGAGATTCCAACTCTCAGTCCTAACGAGGTTGAAGTTGTATAGGAGACTCTTTGCGGTTAGGCTATAGCCGAGAACGTTCTTTCGGTTTCCGTAACGGGTTGAGGAGTAATAGATGTAATAGGGTTTAAAGTAAAAAGCCACCGGAGTGGTTCCAAATGTGTGTTTCCATCCCAGTTTCGGAACGAGTCTATACCTCCAAAAACTCTTATTGTCGGTGTAGAAATTCGTGAGTTCCGTCGTCAGGTCGTAGGTAAACCCTTTTCCCAAAGATTGGGGTTTTAGGTAAAAGTAGACATCGGGAAGGAGTGCGAGGTCTTTCGAACGGTCTCTCGTTGTGAGGTTGTAAAAATACTCTCCTTTTAGATTCAGGTTAAACCTATTCCCGTTTAAAGTGTATTGAATAAAGCTTTTCGCAAAACTCTTGTAGTGTTGGTCTGTGTCAAAGAAAAATATATCGTAGAAGTAGTCTATATCGGAGGGCAACTCCCATTGAAAGGTGAGATTTCCCTTATACCCCTTGCCGGAAAGGAGGTATCTAAAGCGGCGGTGGTAGTCCCTTCCCTCCCACCACTTGCCGGGATAGGCGTCGTCGTAGTAGAGCTGATTTAACGTTTCCAAATAGCTATCTCGGGCGAAATACTTCCTAAACTGCAAACCCCCTCCGTAGAGTCCCCCCGCCCTGTAATCGCCGGTAAAGGTTAGGTCGGCATAGGGGGAAATTGCCCAAAAGAAGGGTTGGCGGTAGACGAAATCGCCGTAGCTGTCAACCCCCATCTTGGGGGCTAAAAAACCGGTTTTCCGTTTGGTTTGAAAGGCGTAGTAGGGGGTGTAGAATATCGGGATGCCCTCAACCTTTATTGTTGCAGAATAGGCTACCCCCTCGCCCTTTTGCCGTTTAAATACAAATTTCCTCGCGCAAACCTCCGCCGAGCGGTCGGCGCACTTGGTGGCGCAAGCCCCTTTGAAGAGGTAAATTTCGCCCCTTATCCTAACGTAAGAGGAATTTATATAACTTCCCTTAAGTTTCCCTTTTACATCGAACAGTTCGATAACCCTTTCCGGAAGGTGGTAAACGAGTTTCTTCGCGCGGAGGAAAACACCTTTGCCGTCGGTTAAAAATACATTTCCCTCCGCTATTAGGAGACCCTTATCCCTCAAATACACCAAACGGTCGGCTTTTAGTCTGTAGTTCCCGTAAAGGGCTTTTACATTTCCCAAAGCCTCCACCCGTTGGTTGTCGGATAACACTCTCACCTCGGTGGCGTTTAAAAAAAGCAGGTTTCCGAACCCCGCCGAGGTTAGCGAGAGGAGGGCAAAGAGGGCGAGGGTTTTTTTCATTAGAGGAATTAATTATCAACCTCCTAGGGGGAGGGTGAAAATTAAACAACGATGGGAAAGCTGCTTATAAGGGGTGGTTACGTCGTCGACCCCTCCCAAAATTTCGAAGGGATAGCCGATATCCT
>JALVTI010000011.1 GCA_027035985.1 Aquificales bacterium
GACGACGATAGCTTCAAAGAGGTTGTTAAGGAATACGCCAAGAAAGGCGTGCCTATGGCTACTCCCGTTTTCGAAGGTGCCAAGGAGCAGGAGATTAAAACCCTCCTCAAAATGGCGGGATTGCCCGAGAGCGGAAAGGTTACCCTCTACGACGGAAGAACCGGCGAACCCTTCGATATGGAGGTTACCGTCGGATACATGCATATGCTCAAGCTAATCCACATGGTTGACGACAAGATACACGCCAGGGCAACCGGTCCCTACTCCTTGGTAACCCAACAGCCTCTGGGCGGTAAAGCCCAATTCGGTGGTCAGCGTCTTGGTGAGATGGAGGTTTGGGCTCTCGAAGCCCACGGTGCGGCTTACACCCTCCAGGAGATGTTGACCGTTAAGTCCGACGATATAGAGGGAAGGACGAAAGTTTACGAGGCTATAGTAAACGGTAAATATGTCTACACCCCCGGTCTACCCGAATCGTTTAAAGTTCTCGTTAGGGAGCTTAAGGGTCTCGCCCTCGACGTTAGGTGTATCAACTTCGACGAAGGTAAATCGATAGGTTGCGACCAGGTTAAGGTCAGGGAAGAGGAAGAGGAGAAGAAAAGCCTTTTCTAATGGAGACCTTTTTCTTTTAACCCCTTCGCCCTTTATTTAAAAGTTTTGGAGGTTTACATATGGGCAAAAAAGGGATTTTACCCTTTGATGCGATTAAATTGATGATAGCCTCCCCCGAAGAAATCCTATCCTGGTCTCACGGGGAGGTAAAAAAGCCCGAAACTTTGAACTATAGAACTCTAAAGCCCGAAAAAGACGGGCTATTTTGCGCAAAAATATTCGGTCCTATAAAGGATTACGAGTGTCTTTGCGGTAAATATAAGGGTAAAAAATACGAGGGAACCGTTTGCGACCGTTGCGGTGTCGAGGTTACCAGAAGCTACGTGAGGAGGGAGCGTTTCGGACATATAGACCTAGCCGCACCCGTATCCCACATATGGTTTTTGAAATCCTCTCCTTCGAAGATAGCCTCCCTCCTAAACTTATCGACCCGCGATGCGGAAAAGGTTATCTACTTCGAGAACTACCTCGTTATCGAATACCCCCAGGACGACGAGGAAAACGAGGAATTTGCCAAGGATGAAAAAACCATTCCCTTAAACGATTTGGGAGAAACCAAGTGGGTGAAGCTCCACATAGTTAATGAAGACACCTACCAAAACGAGTACGCTTTTTCCCTTGAGGAGCGTTACGAAGCCGGTATAGGTGCGGAAATCGTTAAGGAAGTCCTTTCCAAGATTGACCTGGAAGCCTTTGCCGAAAAGCTAAAGGGGCTTATAGAACCCTATTCCCTCAGCTGGGAAGACTTGAACGCCGAAACCCGTGAGAAGTTTCCCAAATACTACGAGCGAATGGTTCGAACCATCGCCGCCTACTTCCAGCGCTACGGCATAGAACCCTCCGACCCCAAAACCATAGACGAGATTATCATCGGTAAGAAGTGGATTAACCCCAAAACCGGAGAGATTGCCGAGGAAGCTCTATCGGAGGATTTCCTAACCGGCTTGAAGGCTCTGGAAAAGCTTTACGAGTATTACCGCTCCAGAAATAGTGAAATACCCGTTATCGAGAAGCTAAAAGAGGAAGTCCGTCAGGCGGTTATTAAGGCATTCCCCGAGAGCAAGATAAAGGACTACGTTAGGAAATTGCAACTCGTCGAAGGTTTTATAAACTCCGGAAACCGCACCGAGTGGATGATTCTGGAGGTTCTGCCCGTTATTCCACCCGAACTAAGACCGCTCGTGCCCCTCGAGGGTGGAAGGTTTGCAACCTCCGATCTGAACGACCTCTACAGAAGGGTTATAAACAGGAACAACAGACTGAAGAGACTTATAGAGCTCGACGCGCCCGAAATAATCATTAGAAACGAAAAACGTATGCTCCAAGAGGCGGTCGACGCCCTCATCGACAACGGAAAGAGGGGTAAAGTTGTAACCTCCAAAAGGAGACCTCTCAAATCGCTCGCCGACTATCTCAAGGGTAAGCAGGGTCGCTTTAGGCAGAACCTCCTCGGTAAGAGGGTCGACTACTCTGGAAGGTCGGTTATCGTCGTCGGTCCCGAACTCAAAATGCACCAGTGCGGTCTGCCCAAAATAATGGCTCTCGAGCTGTTCAAGCCCTTCCTATACAGGCGTCTGGAGGAAAAGGGATACGCAACCTCTATAAAACAGGCGAAACGTCTTGTCAAGGAGCAGGCGCCCGAGGTGTGGGAGTGCCTCGAGGAGGTTGTAAAGCAGCACCCCGTTCTGCTCAATCGTGCGCCCACCCTGCACAGACCCTCTATACAGGCTTTCGAACCGGTTTTGGTGGAAGGAAAGGCTATTAAACTTCACCCGTTGGTCTGTCCGCCCTTTAACGCGGACTTCGACGGCGACCAGATGGCTGTTCACGTTCCCCTCGGTATAAAACCCCAACTCGAGTCCTACATCCTGATGCTCTCGACCCAGCAGGTGCTTTCCCCCGCCCACGGAAAGCCGCTGACCATGCCCTCGCAGGATATGATTCTGGGCGTCAACTACATCACCCAGGTAATAGAGGGCAGACCCGGAGAGGGTAAGCTCTTCGCATCTCCCGAAGAGGCTATAAAGGCTTGGCAGCTCGAAAAGGTAGACATCCACGCGAAGATAAAGGTTCGCTTCGACGGAAAGACCGTAGAGACCACCGTTGGTAGGATACTGTTCAACGAAATTCTTCCCGAGGAGTATAGGAAGCGAAGGGGATTTGTCAACGAGGTTTTGAATAAGAAAAAGCTTGCTAAACTCATATACGACGTTTACAAGGTTGTCGGGAACGAGGAGACGGTCAACTTCCTTGACAGGATTAAACAGCTTGGTTTCGAACTTTCCACTAAGGCGGCGGTTTCCATAGGAATGGACGACATCCACGTTCCGAAGAAGAAGAAGGAGATTGTCGAAAGGGCTGTCGCGGAAACGGAAAAGATTTGGGAGCAATACAGAAAGGGAATTATTACCAACAAGGAGCGCTACAACAGGATTATCGACGTTTGGTCTAGGGCTACGGAAGAGATAACCCAGGAGATGTTTAAGGAAATTGAGCAGACCGAGATAGTCTACAACGGAAAGAAATTCCCCGGAACCTTCAACTCCATATACATGATGGCTATATCCGGAGCGCGGGGTAACAAAGACCAGGTGCGTCAGCTGGCGGGAACCCGTGGACTTATGGCTAAGCACTCCGGTGAGTTTATCGAAACCCCGATTATCTCCTCCTTCAAAGAGGGACTAAGCGTTCTCGAATACTTCATATCCACCTACGGTGCGCGTAAAGGTTTGGCGGATACCGCCCTCAAGACCGCGCAAGCCGGTTACCTCACCCGTAGGTTGGTCGACGTTGCCCAAGAGGTGAGGATTGTCGAGGAGGATTGCGGAACTATAAAGGGTGTAACGGTAGAACCCATCATCGAAGGTGGAGAGGAAAAAGTTCCCATTAAGGATAGGGTTTTCGGAAGAATAGCCGCCGAAGATGTAAAAGACCCGATTACCGGCGAAATAATCGTCAAAGCCGGCGAGATGATAGACGACGAGAAGGCGGAGCAAATCCAAAAGGCGGGTATAGATAGGGTCAAGGTGAGGAGCGTCCTAACCTGCGAGGCGAAGGGTGGTGTTTGCGCCAAGTGTTACGGAATGGACCTATCCAACAGAAAACTGGTCGCGGTAGGCGAGGCGGTCGGTATCATCGCGGCTCAATCTATCGGTGAGCCCGGTACCCAGCTCACTATGAGAACCTTCCACATCGGTGGTGCGGCTACCGCCGAAAAGATTAAGAGCGAATTGGTTGCTGAACACGACGGTATCCTCAAATACCACAACATCAAATATGTCATAGACCGCAAGGGCAGGAAGATTGTGGTCTCCAAACAGGGTCAGGTTTATATCCAAGACCCCGAAAGCGGTAGGATTCTAGAAAGGCACCCCATACCTCACGGTGCGTACCTGCTCGTCGACGACGGAACCGAGATTAAGAAGGGCACCAAGATTGCCGAGTGGAACCCCTTCGCCGAGTTTATCATCGCCGAGGTTAAGGGTAAACTGCAACTCACCGACATTATCAAAGACGTCACGATAAAGGAAGAGCGCGACCCGATAACCGGAAAAATCTCGCTGGTAATCAGCTTTATAAAACCCAAAGACGCGATGCTCCACACCCCGAGGATAACCATAATCGGGGAGGACGGCAAAGAATACGTCTACGACCTACCGGTTAATGCCACCCTTATGATACCGAGGGATAAGCTACGTCTGGTATGGAAGACCTGCCCCACCTGTTCGGAGGCGGAGGGCACCGAAATACAGCACCAATACTTCGAACCTATTGAGGATATAGAGGTCTATCCGGGCGATATCCTCGCCAGGTTGCCCAAGGAGACCGCGAAGGTTAAGGACATCGTCGGTGGTCTGCCCAAGGTTGAGGAGCTCTTCGAAGCTAGACCTCCCAAAAACCCCGCAATACTGTCCGAGATAGACGGCGAGGTTAAGATATACGAGGACGCGGACGAAATAATCATCTTCAACCCCTTCACCAAGCAGACTTGGAGCCACAAGGTTGCCAAGGACGAGCTAATCCTCGTTAAAGCGGGTCAAATGGTCAAAAAGGGTATGCCGATAACCGACAGGGTCAAAGCCGAGATAGACGGTAGGGTTCAGATGACCTCGAAGGGCTACAAGGTTGTGGTCTACAATAGGGAAACCGGTCTCGAGCGCGAATACTTCGTGCCCAAGGGTAAGCTACTCCTCGTTAAGGATGGCGATAGGGTTCACGCCGGTGACCCGCTGACCGACGGAACCCCCAACCCGCATGAGATACTCCGCATTAAGGGTGTCGAGGAGCTTCAGAAGTTCCTCATTAAGGAAATTCAAATGGTTTACAAACTGCAGGGGGTCGATATACACGACAAACACTTCGAGATTATCATCAGGCAGATGCTCCGCAAGGTTAGGATTACCGACCCCGGCGATTCGAGGTTTATCGTTAGGGAAATCGTTGACAGGGAGGACTTCGAGGAAGAAATCAAACGTATCAAGGAATTGGGTGGAAAACCTCCCAAGGCGGAACCCGTTCTCGTCGGTATTACAAAGGCGGCACTTCACACCAAATCCTGGATTTCCGCCGCATCCTTCCAGGAGACTACCAAAGTCCTCACCGACGCCGCTTGCGAAGGAAAGATAGACGAGCTGAGGGGTCTCAAAGAGAACGTCATTATCGGTAACCTAGTCCCCGTCGGAACGGGTGAGGAGATTTACAGCAAGGTTCAGGTCGAACCGATATCCAAGGCGGAAGAGATAGGAAAGGAACTTTTCCCCGAAACGGGAGAGGGTGAAACCACCACCTCTTAAGGTTTGATTTTTTCCAATATCCCCTTTAGGTATTCTTCCTTCAGTTCATACCTTTCTAAGGTTGTTTCGGGAATTTTCGCCAAAACGGGTAATCCCGTCATCTCCTCCACCACCGAGGGGTTATCCCTTTCGGAGATATCCCTGCCGGTGAAGCGGTTGAATACGAACCCCAACAGGTTTAGGTTTAGGGATTTCCCGTAAAGGGCTGTTAGAAAACTGCAGTTTATCGTTCCGAGTTTGGCGTCCGATACCACGACCACCGGCAGGTCTAAATCCTTTGCAAAGTTCCCGTAGGTGTAGTCTCTCTTAATCGGCACCGCCAGACCGCCCGCGCCCTCGACGATTAGCACCTCGTGGCGTTGGAGCTTTTCCTCAAAAATCCCCCGAAGGGCTTCTATTTTTACCCTTTCACCTTCATACTTTTCCGCAACGTAGGGAGCGAGCGGAAGTTTAAAGGTGTAGCCAACGGTTTCTTCGAGTGGTTGACCGAGTAAATCCGCCAAAAGCTTCGCATCCTGAGGAATGGGGTCGGCGCCGGTTTCGACCGGTTTCCAATAGCCGACCTTTACCCCCAACTTCTTCAAACCCTTTGCGAGGAGATATGAGAAAAAGGTTTTTCCCACACCGGTGTTGGTTCCGCTGACGAGAAGAGCCACTCCCATAGGGGTTATAGAGAATATAACTTTTGAATGAAGGTGAAAACTCCCGACCTAATGGAGTTGTTTGGTGAGAAAAACTATTTGATTTTGTACAAAATTACCAACCTTTTGAGGTTTGTATTCATAACAATTCTCGTAGTGTATGCGATTTTCTGTTTAATCTCTTTGGGTTTGCACCTTTTGGGGCTCCTTTTATCGGCTCATTTGAATTTAACCTTTCACGAAATGAGGGTTTTTATCAGTAATGCCCTCTTTGTGTTAATCATTCTCGACTTTATAAGTGCGATGTTTTACTCCAAAAGGATACATTACATCCTTACCATTTTGGAAATAGGTTTTATTGTCGTTACGAGGAAATTAATCTTGCTCGACCCTACACCGGAAAACAGCTCTTTAATTTTCACCCTTTCGGTGGCTGCAATGGGTTTCTTTATCCTTATCCTGTATTTCTACAAAATAACCGGACGTTTAAGGGTGCCAAAAAATTCCTAACCTTTTGCGGTTTTAAAATTACCCCTTTATGGCTGTAATAGAAGACCTCGAAACGATAAGGGAGATTTTAAAAAATTCGAAAACAATAGCGGTGGTCGGTATCTCTCCCAAAAAGGAAAGGGCTTCCTACTACGTATCGGAATGGGCTATAGAGAGGGGACTCCACAAAATATATTTCGTCAATCCCGTTTATGCCGGACAAGAGATTTTGGGAATAGAGGTTTTGCCGTCGCTTTCCGATATACCCGAGCCGGTCGATATTGTCGACGTATTCCGCCGTCCCGAAGCGCTTGAGGAGATAGTTCAGGAAGCCCTGAAGATAGGTGCCAAATATATCTGGCTCCAACCGGGAACCGAAAACGAAGAGGTGATAGAGAAATACAAAGACAAAATAGACTTTATAAAAACCGCCTGCCTCGGTGTGGTCGTTAAAACGATTTAAGAGGCTCTGCAACCGGTTCTAATAACCCCGTAATTTCCCGCTTTCTTTTTGTATAGAATTCTTAGCTCCCCGCTTGCGAGGTCTATAAAGGGTAGGAAGTGGAGACCCTTTTCCTCCAGTTCCAAAATGGCATCCTCGACATCCATAGGTTTGTCTGTTACCAACTCCTCAATTTCCACCTTCGGTCTCTCGACCCTTTCGGGAGGTAGGTCGGGTGCCGACCTTAGGAGCATTTTCTCTTTTTTTGCCTCCCTCCGCTCGGCTTTTACCTTTTCTTTATCCTTTACGAGGACTTTTTCCAATTCGTCAATAACCTTGTCTATTGCCGTGTAGAGGTCGGGGTCGGCATCCCAAACGTGGAGTTTTTCACCCCTTTGACCCACAAAGAGGTCGACCTCTATGCGGTATTCCGCCCTTTCCCTCTTTAGGGCGATGTGAACCTCTATTTCGTCCGGTTTTAGACCCTTAAAGAGACGCTCCAAACGTTGGAATTTTTTTTGGATGTAACCCCTAATGGCGTCGGTAATTTCAACATCCTGACCGACAAAGTTGAACTTCATAGAGCCGCACCCCCTTAGGGTTGATAACCCTAATAAGGAAATTAGGCGGTAAAAGGGGGAAAGGCAAAGCTATTTTGGAAAGGAACAAAAGCCCGCCTTCGGCGGGAAGAATTTATTAGTCCCACTCCGCCATTATTTCGGGGTTGGAAAGGTATTCCCTAATGGTTTTTCCTATGAGGGCGGGGTTTTCTATTACCACTACACCGGCTTCGCGGAGGGCTTCCATTTTGGACCTGGCGTCACCCTTACCGCCGGTGATTATCGCGCCGGCGTGTCCCATGCGTTTGCCGGGGGGAGCGGTTATACCGGCGATATAGGCGAAAACCGGTTTGCTCACGTGCTCTTTAATGTATTCGGCGGCTTCCTCCTCCATAGTTCCGCCTATTTCACCGATTAGCAGAATTGCGTCGGTTTCGGGGTCTTCTTGGAACATCTTGACCACATCCTTGTGGGTTAGACCGGGAATGGGGTCTCCGCCTATACCGACGGCGGTCGACTGACCCAAACCTTCGCGGGTTATCTGGTAAGCCGCCTCGTAGGTGAGGGTTCCCGAACGGGAGACTATACCGATATTACCCGGCTTGAAGATGTGACCGGGCATTATACCCACCTTAGCCTGCCCGGGGGTTATTACACCGGGGCAGTTGGGACCGACGAGGATAACGTCGGGATGCTCCTTCTTGAGGTAATCCTTCACATACATCATATCCCTTACGGGGATACCCTCGGTTATACAGACTATGGTCTTTATACCGGCATCGGCGGCTTCGACTATCGCGTCGGCGGCGAAGGGGGGCGGAACGAATATCAGAGAGGTGTTTGCACCGGCTTCCTTAACCGCTTCCTCGACGGTGTTGAATACGGGGACTTGGTATTTGCCCTCGTCGTCGGTCCAGGTTTGACCGCCCTTACCGGGGGTAACGCCCGCCACTATTTGGGTGCCGTATTCGAGACACTGTTTTGCGTGGAAGGAACCCTCTTTACCGGTGATACCCTGAACCACCACCTTGGTGTTTTTGTCAACTATTATTGCCATTTTTACACCTCCAAAATTTTGTCAAAATTGAGGGTAAATTTGCACCTGTCGAGGTCGAAAGAAAAATCCCCACCCGAAAGGTCTATCAACTTTTTGTAAATCCCTTCGGGGGAAAGTTTGAAAATCTTCACCTTCCTGAGGTGGGGGTAAACGAGAACGTAAAGAGGAACACCCTCCCGCTCGTAAATCCCCTTTTTAGTTATCTCGTCCATCTTTGCCGTCGAGGGGGAAACTATTTCAAAGACCACCTTGGGGGTTACGGTTATCTTTTCCCCTTTGTTGTCGCAAACCACCGCAACGTCGGGGCGCAAAACCGTATATTCGTCCACTATGTAGTCGGTATCGGGAAGCACCTCGCAGTTCCGACAGTTTTCCAGAGCCTCGTCTATATACCTCACCAACTTAGCCAAAACCCTCCGATGTTTCACCGAAGGGGAGGCTTGCGCGAAGGGTATCCCCTCGACCAATTCCCAATCCCCTTTCCAATTTCTGTAATCCTCGTAGGTGTATCGGGGAAGGAGTTCCTTGGGAAGGCTCATCCGTTTTCCCCCACCAGCACAAGCGGCTTTTTCTCACCTATAGCCCTCTCCGTCCAGCGGAGTAGTCTCTCCAAAATCTCGAACTCTATGTGCCACGGAACGTCCTCGTTAAACTCCCCTTCGGGGCGCTTTCCCAATTTCTCCCTTATCTCCTCGAGCTCCTTCTTTAGCTTGTAAAGACTTCCCACGGAACAGATTTCAATACCCTTTCCCTCGTGCTCGAAGTGGAGGGGTTCGTCCAAACCTTTGACCGGCAGATAGACCCCTACCGTTTCGGAGAAAAAGATGAGGGAGGCAAAGGAGTAACCCTTTTCGTAGGTGTCTATGTAGGTTATAAGCTCATCGTCCTCTATCTGTGCCGAGGTATCCTCGGCTAGGGAGCGCTCGGGCGGAGTTCCTTTGAGGTGGAGGTGCGCCGCAACCCTCTTTAAAGCGTAGAGGTATTCGTCGGGGAATTCGTCCAGCAGTTCCTTGTCCCCGTAATCGAAGACTATTTCGGGCTTCTCACCCGTCTCCTTCTCTATCGCAAGCTCTATGTCGGGGAGCAGGTATTCGCAAAGCTCGAGAAATGCCCCCCAACCGAGGTATAACTTCATCAGTTACTCCCTCAGTTGCAGGATTGCTCCGCCTCTTTGGCGAGCTCCACAGCCTTTTGCGCGCCTTCCCACATATCCTTGACGGGGATGATATTTAGACCGCTCTCGAGCAGCAGTTTCCTACCCTCTTCGGCGTTGGTTCCCTCGAGCCTTGCCACTATGGGAACCCTTATTTCCACCATTTTGGAAGCCTCGATGATACCTTTGGCAAGCCTGTCAACCCTCAAAATTCCACCGAAGATGTTTATAAAGACCACCTTAACGTCGGGGTCGCCCATAAGTATCCTGAAGGCGTTTGCGATTTGCTCCACATTGGCACCGCCACCCACGTCGAGGAAGTTTGCGGGTTCCCCGCCGGCGAGTTTCACTATATCCATGGTGGTCATAGCCAGACCGGCGCCGTTAACCATACAGCCGATATTTCCGTTCAGTTTGACATAGTTGAGGTTGTACTTCTTGGCTTCCCTCTCTTGGGGGGGGAGTTGCTCCTCGTCCTCCAGCTCCGCGAGGTCGGGGTGTCTGAAGAGCGCGTTGTCGTCTATATCCATTTTTGCGTCGAGGGCTACGACCTTACCCTCTTTGGTCACCACCAAGGGGTTTATTTCCACTAAGGAGGCGTCGAGGTCTTTGTAAATCTCCCACATTTTGAGGAAAATCTTTGCGGCTTCCTTTACGGGGAGACCGAGTTTAAAAGCCATTTTGCGGGCTTGGAAGGGCATAAGTCCCAATTCGGGGTCTATCGTTTCGATAATTATCGCGTCAGGATTTTCCTTAACTATCTCTTCTATCTCCATACCGCCGGCGGCGGAAGCCATCAAAACCGGTTTGGATTTGCTCCTGTCGAGGGTTATGGCGGCGTAATACTCCTTATCGATATTGGTAGCCTTCTCTATGAGAACGCGAGTAACGGGCTTTCCGTCGGGGCATTGGAAGGTTTTCAAGGTCTTTCCGAGCAGGGAACTAACCGCCTCCTCCAGCTCGTCCATGTTTTTGACGATTTTCACACCGCCCGCCTTACCCCTTCCGCCGCAGTGAACCTGAGCTTTTACGACGAGGGGAAATTCGCCGAGCTCCTCCGCAATCTCCTTAGCCTGTTCGAGGGTGAAGGCGGCTTTTCCTTCGGGAACGGGTATGCCGTATTTAGCAAATATCTCCTTAGCCTGGTGCTCGTGAAGCTTCATACGCCTACCTCCGTAGAACTTTTTTAAGAAAATGTTAACATCTCCTTTGACATCAACCGTTGCAAGGAAAAAACGAAAGGTGTGTTAAAACCGCTTGAGGTAAAACTCCCTGAGGAGGTTGTTTATCAGTTCCAACCCCTTCAGGTGTTCCTCCCTAAATCTGTAATCCAAATTTTGGAGATATTCCTTCAAATCCTCCGAGAGGTCTAAATCGTTCAAATCCCTAAAGAAGGCGTCGCGCGAGTCCATCAACTCCACCGAGAGTTTCGCAAATAGGTCGGGGTTTTCAACAGCCCAACGGCGGGGCACCACAAAGAGGGCGAAAACCGCCGGTAAACCGGTATACTCAAACCAAAGCTCTCCTATGTCGTATTTGTAAGAAAATTCCCGCGGAGCGGGGTTTTTCAACGCCTTATCCCCTATCACCAAAAAGGCGTCACCCCCTTCGGGGGTAAATTCCACCTTTTTACCCATAAATTTCCTAAAGAGCGCGTAGGTTAGAAAGTTGGTTGTGAGGCTCTCCCCGCTGGGGATTATTCTCTCTATACCCTTCAAAGGTTTCTTGGAGAGGAGTATTACCGAATTCGCCCTCCCAAAGGAGGAAATGGAGATATCGGGAACGAGGAGAAAGCGGCTTTGATTTTGGAGATAGTAAACGCTCGAGAGGATACCCCCGTCGGCTATGCCGGTGTCGAGCATGCGCGCCAACTCGGAGGGCGTTCCTTCAACAACCTCCACAAAGGGAAGGGAAAATTTATAAAACAGCGGAAGGGTGTTTCTGTAGGAAACCCTCCCGAGGCGGAGTTTCTTATCAACTTTCCCCACGAGGGGTTTTTATTATCGCCCCTCTACGGGGAGAAATTTAGGAGGGGAAACATTAAGAGGATTCACCCGCCTTTTCCTCCTCGGCGAGGACGAAATCCACCTCCATCCTCTCCTCGTCAGCCCTCACGAGTTTAACCTTTACGGGGTCGCCGAGGCGGTAGCGCTTTCCGGTCTTTACGCCGACCAGCTGGTGGTTGGGTTCGTCGAAGATGTATTCGTCGTCCCTTAGCGTCTCTATGGGAACCAACCCGTCGATTATGAAGTCCTTAAGCTCGACGAAGAACCCGTAAGGGTGGACGCCGGTAATAATTCCCTCAAAGGTATCCCCGATATAGGATTTGAGCATCCTAATTTTGAGCCTTTCGACCGCCTCCTCCTCAACCTCGTCGGCTAGGCGTTCCTGAGAGGAGCAATACTCTCCCGCATAGGTCAGATACTCCTCCCAATACTTGTAGTCGGGAATTTCACCCTTAAGCGCCATCTTGGTCAGGCGGTGGACGATGAGGTCGGGATAGCGCCTAATGGGAGATGTGAAGTGAAGGTAGTTGTCGGAAGCCAAACCGAAGTGTCCTATATTGACCGGGCTGTAAAAAGCCCTCTTCATACTCCGAAGGGTCAGGTAGCGCACCAGCATTTCCTCCGGTTTGCCCTCGAAGTATTCGAGTATCTGCTGGAAGAATTTGGGGTGGTAGGGGGGCTTTACCTTTTTAACCTGATAACCCAAGCCCTGGAGGAGTTCCAAAAGCTGCTGCACCTTTTTGGGGTCGGGTTCCTCGTGAACCCTGTAGAGGCAGGGATAACCGATATTCTGCATATGCATGGCGACCGTCTCGTTCGCCGCTATCATAAACTCCTCGATGAGCTTGTGGGCGAAGTGCCTCTCGTAGGGGACTACCGCCGTAGGCTCTCCGAACTCGTCGACGATAACCTCCACCTCCGGCAGGTCGAAATCTATAGAACCCCTATCCCAACGTTTCTTGTTGAGAATGCGGGCGAGTTCCGCCATGGCGCGGAGCGGTTCGACGACGTGGGGGTATTTTTTCTCCAAACCGGGGTCGCCAATTATAAGCCTGAGCGCCTGGTCGTAGGTGAGGCGCGCCTTACTCCTTATCACACTCTCGTATATGTCGTAGTCCAAAAGGTTGCCCTCGCGGTCGAAGTGCATCTCCACCGTAAAGGCGAGCTTGTCCTCGTCGGGACGGAGGGAGCAAACCCTCGCCGACAGCTTTTCGGGGAGCATGTGGAGAGCCCTATCGGGTAGGTAGAAGGTGAAACTCCGCCTAAACGCTTCCTCGTCGAGTTTCGTGCCCGGCTTGACGTAGTGAGAAACGTCGGCTATGTGAACCCAGAGGCGGTAACCCTTATCGGTTCGCTCTATGGCGACCGCATCGTCGAAATCCCTCGCCCTTTCGGGGTCTATGGTGAAACATATCTGCTCCCTTAAATCCCTCCTCCTCTCTATCTCCTCTTTTGGAATTTCGTCGGGTATCTGTTCAACCTCTTTTTTAACCTCTTCGGGGTAATCGGTGGGTAGTTTGTATTTCTTTATGACTATATCTACAATTAGAGAGCGCTCGTCGGGGTGTCCCAACACCTCCTTAACCTTTACCCTCCCTGGGGAGGATTTGGTCGGATAGCGGGTTATCTCACAGTCAACCACCGTTCCCGGTCTCAGCTCCTTGCAGACCTTTTGTGGTAGCAAGAAGCGCAGGTGCTGGTTGCTGTCTATCGGTATCAGAGTGCACCCCTTTTTAGTAATTTCTACCCGTCCTAAGACGTATTTAGTAGCCCTCTTTAGGACGCGGATTATCTTAGCCTCCGGTCTACCCTTGTAGACTTTCGGCTCCGCCAAGACCTTATCCCCGTGGAGGAGATACTGCATTTCGATGGGCGGGATATAGAGGTCTTTTTCGAGCTCCTCCGACTGCAGAAAACCGAAACCGGCGGGATAGGCTATTACGGTTCCGACAATACGCTTCTTCTCCTCCT
>JALVTI010000012.1 GCA_027035985.1 Aquificales bacterium
ATGTTTTTTTGTTCTTCTAAGGGGGGGAGGGGGAGTTTTATTTTTTCAAAAGTAGATTTTTTTATTATTGGTGTTGTTGTAAAACCTGCTAATCGCTTAAGAAATTTGGAACGGTTTTTCAAACTATAAAATAAAAACTCCGTATCTATTAAATCTCTTTTGGGAACAATTGCATTAATTTGTTGATTAGTTACACAAGGTTGGGTATTTATTGCTACTTCTCCTATAGAAGCTATACAAACCGTTAAAACACAATAGGGGGGAAGTAATTTGTTCTTTTCTACAGCTTTGGGAGAAATGTATCTCTCGGTTTTAGAAATGTATTTCTGATTTTTATAATCGGTCGGTGTAACAAACATAATATTTCCATTCCAATATTCGGGAACTTTAGTAGAAGGTGTTTTTCCCGTTACTACTTTTCCTATATTTTTTATAATTTCTGTTTCCCACTCCCTCGGAATCTCCCCAATTTCAGTTTTTTTTAAATTTTTCTCCCTATAAAAGGAGATTTTTGGCATTTTCAAACCTCCCGAAGTTATTTAAAAAAGGAACTATTAGGGAGAAATCAATCCAAAAGTTCCAAAACCTCCCTTATATACCCCTCAACACGGTTATAAAGTTCCTCGTATTCCTCTTTAAGTTGCTTTAGATTTTCGTATTCCTCTTTTAGGTTTATTTCCTCCTCGTCCTCCAAGGGGGAAACGTATAGGGACACATTGAGGTTATAGTCGTTTTCTGCAATCTCCTTAATATCCACCGCGCGGGAAAAACCTTCTATTTCCTTAAAACCTCTGTAGGTTTCCGCAATTTTCTTTATGTTTTCTGCCGAGAGGGTGTTCAGTTTTTTAACCTCCGGGTGGGTTATGTATTCATTACTTGCGTTGATAAATAGGATTTTTTCCTTCCTTTTGGTGGGTTTGTTTTTGTTTAGGACGATAATAACCCCCGGCGCTTGGGTGTTGTAAAAGAGCTTTTCCGGTAGGAGGATTATAGCCTCAATGAGGTCGTTTTTAACAAATTTCTCCCTTATTGCCTTTTCTCTTCCTCCCCTAAAGAGTATCCCGTTATCGAAAACGACCGCCGCCTTCTTTTCGGTGTAGTAGTTAATGAGTTGCATCCAAGCCCAGTCGGCACTTTGGGCAGGAGGGTAGCCGAACGTAAAAATCTCATCGCATTTGGGGTTTTTCTTTAAAGCCTCTTCTGTGTAAACCCCTTTTTGGTTCCAAGGGGGGTTGGCGACAACGTAATCGGCTCTGCCGGAGGGTTTCAGTTCCTTAATCCTTTCCTCAAAAAGTGGATTCAATAGACTATCCCCTACGGTGATATATCCGTTTACAATCCCGTGGAGGATTAGGTTCATTTCCGCCAAACCGGCAATGGTTTCGTTTCTCTCCTGACCTATAAGGGAAATGTTTTTCTTTCCCTCTTGGGTTGCCTTTTTGTGCTGTTCTATTAGCAGACCGGCGGAACCGCAAGCGGGGTCTAATATTACGCTGTTGCTCTCCGCATCAATAAGATGGGAGATTAGTTTTCCAACCTCTATAGGTGTAAAAACCTCGCCCTCCTTAGCCTGTTGGGGTGCGAAGTAGTTTAAAATCCACTCGTAGGCATCTCCCAATAGGTCGTAGGAGTATTTAGAGAAATCCACCCTCGCAAAGAGTTCCTTGAGTTTTTCCAATATCTCGCGGTGTTCCAGGAGTTTGTAAAAACCCGTTGTGGTTAGAAGATAATCCAACCTCGAAAGTTTATCTTTATTAATTTCCCCTACCTTTTTAAGGGCGTTTATAAACTCAACGTTGTCGTTTTGGGTGGCGTGCCAGATTAGAAGTTTACCCTCGATGGGGTCGTAAAGTTTTATGGGAAACTCCTCGTTGGCTAAATCGTAGATGTCTTTTAAGTCCAAATCGGGGTATTCTTCTTTTAACTTTTCCACCGTTTGGTTGAACTTATCGCTGACCGCCTTGTAGAAGAGCAAAATAGCCAAAACCTTGTAGTCCACGGAGGTGCGGATTATGTCCGCCCCCCTTTTTAGGAGGGCTATTAATTCACCCTTTGAGAGTTTATCTTTTCCCTCCCCTTCAGTGGGAAATAGCTCTTTCAACTTATAAAGTTTTTTCCGCTTATCCTCCTCCGAGGGTCTTGCGGAAACTAAACCCTCCTTTTGGAGGTTTGCCAATATCTCCCTAACATTGGCAAAGGCGTAGCCCTTCCCTTTGTGGGTTTTTAATACTTCCTCCGCCTCCTTTAGGGTGAACTCTCTTTCTCCAAAAGCCTCTTTTAGGATTTCGTAAGCTTTCACAAACTGAGGTTGTAACCCTTTATTACCCATCTCGGGAGGTTAGTATATCACACTTAATTATGTAGTTTCAAATTTTTGCAACTACAAAAGTTGGGTATAAAGAAAAAAACCAAAAGGGGGGTTAGGAAACTTTCCCATACCCCAAAGCCAAGGATGCGAATAGGGCGCTCCCTATGGGAAGAATATCCTCGTCCACGTCGAAGCGGGCGCTGTGGAGGGGATAGACCAAACCCTTTTCCTCGTTCCTCGTTCCGAGTCTTATGTAACTTCCGGGAACCTTTTTGAGGTAATAGGCGAAATCTTCCCCTCCCATACTCGGTTCGGTCAGTTCTATTAACCTATCCTCTCCGAGGAGTTTTTTAACCACCTCCCGCACGTAGCGGGTTGCATTTTTATCGTTTATCACCGGTGGGTAGCCGTGTATGTATTCGAAACGGTATTCGCCCCCGTAGACCTCCGCTATACCCTTTAACGCCCTCTCCATCCAATCGGCTATCTTGTCGCGCACAGCCTCGTTGAAGGTTCTAACCGTTCCCTCCATTTTGACCTCGTCCGGTATCTGGTTGGGGGCGTATCCGCCCTCAATTTTTCCTATGGTGACGACCGCCGGGTGGAGGGGGTCGACCTTGCGGCTGACGATGTGGTGTATGGAGTTGATAGCCTGCGCCGCCATTAAGATAGGGTCTACACCGAGGTGGGGTTTGGAGGCGTGAGCCGATTTGCCGATAAGCTCAATTCTAAAGAAGTCCGCCGCCGCCATCATAGCCCCTTCCTTTACCCCCACGGTGCCGGACGGGATTTCGGGATAGACGTGCAT
>JALVTI010000013.1 GCA_027035985.1 Aquificales bacterium
TTGGGTTTCATACCTTCCAACCTAAGTCAGAATTTCACACAATCCATCGTTTGTTATAAATACCATGCAAATGTTCCAAAGCGGTATCTATTCCCACCCAAATGTCCTTTTGGAGGAGCATATAAACAACGTTCTTTCCATTTATAGGAAATTGAAAAACGACCTTTTACCCTTTTGGGACGATAAAACTTTGACAACTTTGGAGGTTTCCATAGCCCTACACGACATAGGTAAAGCTACCGAATACTTTCAGAGGAAGCTAAGGGGTGAAAAACTAAGCTCCAAAGAGAGGAAATATTCTCAACACTCCCTTTTTTCGGCTGTTTATACCTTTTACAAGCTCCATAAGGAGTTTTTTGAAGATTCTGAATATTCCCTATTGGGGTATTTCCTGGTTGCAAACCACCACACAGCTGTTTTAAAAAGTTTCGAAGACCTTCTAAAGTTGTCGGAAGACAATATAGAAATCTTTTTGGTTCAATTCAATTCTATAGACCCCGAAGAGGTAAACCGCTTTGTCGAAAATCTAAACCTACCGAGGGAGTGGAAAGAGAAATTGAAACTCCAAAGGGAGGAATTTGAAACCTTCCTAAAAGAGGAGCTTTTAGACCTCTTTGACGACCTCTCTTGGGATTTGGAGGATTACATAAAACCCTCTTTGGAGAGATACATAACCTTGCTTTACCTCTTTTCGTTATTGGTCGATGCCGATAAGACCGAAGCGGGTGCTAAAGGCGTTCCCTCCTTTTTGGGGAGGAGAATAGATATTCCACCCTCTTTGGTCGAGGAGTATGTAAAGACCCTTAAGGGGAACTCACCGATTAACAGACTCCGCCAAAAGGCTTTTGAGGAGGTTAAGACCTTTGGGGTGGATACAAAGGAGCATTTTTACACCCTAACTTTGCCAACCGGTTATGGGAAAACCCTTATAGGTCTCCTATTCGCTTTAAAACTCAAAAGGGAGATAGAGGGGGAAACCCAAAAAGGGGTTAGGTTAATTTACTCCCTACCCTTTTTGAGTATCATCGACCAAAACACCAGGGTGGTCGAAGAGGTCTTAAAACCCTTGGAGGAAAGGGTTGTCGTAAAACATCACCACCTATCGCTGGGAGAATATTTGAAACAACGGGAGGAGGATTACGAGCTAACCCGCATTTTGGTCGAGGCTTGGAACGCACCGGTTGTTATAACCACCTTTGTTCAGCTGTTCCACACCCTGTTGGCTTATTCCAATTCCAACGCGAGGAGGTTAAACAAACTCTCAAACGCCGTCGTTTTGGTTGACGAGGTTCAGGCTCTCCCGCCGAAGTATTGGTATCTGTTCGAAAAATACCTAAAAGAGGTTGCGAAAAATCTAAACACCTACTTTGTATTTATGACCGCTACCCAACCCTACTTGGTGGAGGGAAGGGAGGTTATCCAAAATAGGGAGACCTATTTCAATTCGGTAAACCGCTACGGGGTTTCTTTAAAATTGGAGGAAACCCCCTTCGGGGAATTTTTGGAAGGTTTAGAACCTAAAGAGGGAACCCTTTACATTCTCAACACCATTAGGAGTTCCCAAGAGGTCTATAGGTATTTGACGGAGGGGCTTGGCGTTCCAAGGGGGGAGGTTGCATACCTATCGGCGAGTTTGACTCCTAACGACCGCCGAAGGCGGCTTTTGGATTTGAAAAATGGAAAATACCGCTTCGCGGTCTCAACACAAGTCGTGGAGGCTGGGGTCGATATAGACTTTCCCCGCGTGGTTAGAGATTTCGCACCGCTCGACGCCCTAATCCAATCCGCCGGTAGGTGCAACCGAAACTTTACCTTTGAAAGGGGAACCCTCGAGGTGGTCAATCTAATCGATGAAAACGATAGGAGGTTTGCGTCCTACATTTACGACTCCATTCTGTTAAAAACCACTTTGGAACTCCTCTTAAAGGAAAAACCGAAAGATGAAAGGGAACTGACGAGGTTGGTTGAAAAGTATTTTGACCTATTAAAGGAATTAAAGAGCAAAGACACTTCAAAGGAGCTTTTGGAAAAAATCGAAAATTTGAACTTTAAAGGTGTTTCGGAATTCAGACTTATCGAGGACGAACCCTACAAGGCGGACGTTTTCGTTCAAACCGACCAAAGGGCGGTCGAAATTTGGAACACCGCAAAGGGTATCATTCGAAAGTTGAGGGAGAAAAAACTAACCCTCTTTGAGGCAAAGAGGGAATTCGAAAGACTCAAAGGGGACTTCTACGGGTATGTCATCTCCGTAAGGGTCGATAAGAATAAACCACCCTTTGATGAGGAGCTAAACACCTACTACGTCCCCATAGAGGAGCTTGAAAGCTATTACGACCCCGAAATAGGTTTTATCTTTGAGGGAGAAACCTATGGAGAGTATTGAGGGAATTAATGGCACCTTGGTGTGGTATTTTCACATCTGCCCCCGACAGGTTTGGTATATCTACCACGCCCTTACGGGGGAACAGGATAACGATTTCCTCCTCTTGGGAAGACATATGCACGAAGTCTTTTACAGAAACCGCAAAAGGGAACTTTTAATAGACAACACCATCAAGGTGGACTTTATCGAAGAAGAGGGACTTATAGCGGAGGTCAAAAAGAGTTCCAAAAACCTAAAGAGCGCCCTGATGCAACTAGCCTTTTACCTCTACTATTTCAAACACAAAAAGGGTGTAGCCCTATCGGGGAAGCTCCTAATTCCCGAAGAGAGGAAACAAATAAATGTTGAACTTACGGAGGAACTGGAAAGGGAACTCGAAGAAACCTTTAGGAGGATTAGAGAAATAATTTCTAAACCCCTTCCACCGCCACCCCGCAAGATTCCCCACTGCAAGAGGTGCGCCTATAGGGAGATTTGTTGGATTTAGACTAGCCTTTAATGGCAAAAAATATCTATATACACAGCAGCGGTTCCTTAAAGAGGAAGGAAAACACACTAAGGTTAGAACTCCAAGACGGAACAAAAAGGGTCATACCAATAAAAGACGTATCCGCTATTTACGTTTTTGGAGAATTGGAACTCAACAAAAGGGTTTTGGAATTTTTAACAACCCATAAGGTGGCAGTTCACTTTTTCAACCGCTACGGGTATTATGTGGGAAGCTATTACCCAAGGGAGTATCTGAACAGCGGTTTAATGACCCTAAAACAGGCAGAACATTACCTCTCACCCGAAAAGAGGCTCTACTTAGCCCGCTCCTTTGTGGAGGGAGGACTGAAGAATATCCTCAAAACGCTCAAATATTACCGCTCCAAAAGGAGTAAAAATAAGCTGGAAGCCACCGAAGGTTTTATAAAGGCAAAGATCGAGGAACTCAAAGGGGTTAATTCGGTAGAACAGATAATGCAAATAGAGGGTTCGGCGAGGGAGGAATACTACAAAAGTTGGAAATACATTATCGAAAATCCCGAATTTGTTTTCGAAAAGAGGGAAAAGAGACCGTCGACCAACGAGATAAACGCACTTATCAGCTTTGGGAATAGCTTGGTTTACACCTTGGTGCTTTCGGAGATATACCACACCTATTTAGACCCGAGGATTGGATATCTTCACGAGACCAATAGGAGGAGTTTTTCCCTCAATTTGGATTTAGCGGAAATCTTCAAACCCATTTTGGTCGATAGGGTTATCTTCACCCTCCTAAATAGGAACTTGTTAAAAACCCCCGACCACTTTGAGGAGGCTATAGGGAATACCTACCTAAACGAGAAGGGGAGAAAAATCTTTATAAAACACTTCGAGGAAAAACTGAAAACAACCTTTAAACATCCCAATTTGGGTAAGGTTTCTTATAAAAGGTTAATCCGCTTGGAGTGCTATAAGCTTTACAAACACTTTTTGGGGGAAAAGGAATATCAACCTCTGGCGGTTTAAAGGAGGTTTAAACCTATGTTTGTAGTTTTGGTCTATGACGTAAAACAGGAAAGGGTCGGAAAGGTTTTAAAAATCTGTAGGAAATATCTTACCCACGTCCAAAACTCGGTGTTTGAAGGAGAGATAACACCCGCAAAGTTGAGAATCCTTAAAGATGAACTCAAAGAGGTTATAGATGAAACCTACGACAGTGTGGTTATATACAAATTCCGCCTACCCGCAGAGAAAAGAGAGATTTTAGGAATAGAACCCCCTTCGGCGGAAGATATTTTCTTTTAATACCACTTTCGGTTGATTTTATAATGTCAGACTCAAGATTTGATGACAAGTTAAGGGTTGAAATTTGACAAAAATACTTTGCAGGATTAGAGGAAGTTAAGGAAATAGGCTAAAAAGGGCACACCCTAGAATATTAATGTCAATATAGGGTTGACCAAAAAGTTCAATTTTTGCTTGACCCCTTTGGGTGTTCTGGATATAGTTTTAAACCTGTAAAGTGGAAGGCTCTTTGGCAACTTAATAGGGTTGGACTTAAAAGGGTTTTTATGTCCCTAGAAGGGATTGAAACAGCTCTATCCATTTTGCTACCGAATACCTAAACGAACGTTTTTAAGTCCCTAAAAGGGATTGAAACTAGTGGTAACCTGCCTTACTTCATGTTCGGTCATTTTGTTTTTAATTCCCTAAAAGGGATTGAAACAGCTGAACATATGCGTCAATGGAGAGGTCTTTTATCGGTTTTTATGTCCCTATAAGGGATTGAAACTTAGCCAAAATCGTAGCGATTCCTTCCATTACATCGGGTTTCCTATGTGTTTTTAAATCCCTAAAAGGGATTGAAACGCCCATTGGGGGAAACGGTTTCTCCTAACTTTATAAGTTTTTACGTCCTTAAAAGGTATTGAAAAAAAATACCTTGAATGTATTATGCAACTACATAGCCAAAATAAGAAAGTTATTGAAGAAAAGGGACTATAAGAGGTCTAAAAAGGTGGTGCGATTAAAGAAGTATGCTTTAAAAAGAGCTTCTTTATTTTTACGGAAAATAGAAAGCACTTTTCAAACACCCTATTCCTCAGATGAAGCTGTAGAGAAGTTTAAAAATCTTTTCATTTCAGAAAAAATGTTTAACAAACACATTTATAAACATGCAATTCCTAACGAATTGATTAGTGAAATAGCCGAAAATCTAAATTTAGAACCGGCAAAGGATTGGAAAATTATCTTTCATCACATTCCACAGCAAGTTAAGAAAGTTAAAGCGTATGAGTATTTTGTTAAAACTTTAAGAGCGCTTGCTTATCCATCCAAAGTTTTCTACGAAATGCCAAACAGCCCAAAAGCAAAGCCCGTTATAACAATCTTTAGCGGAAAAAAGGAATGGTTTTGTGTAACTTTGGAAGGGGATAAAATCTTGTCATCCTACAAATTACGAAAGGACGAATTTAAAAACCTTGACGAGTGGAAGAGGGGAAGATTAGATTTAAAAAGAAAGGGATTAATTAGAGATTTTGCAGAGGTGGACATAGATGAAGAAATACGAAAAATTGCTTATAGATTACGCCAAATACTTAAGCATTATGAAAGATGAAGCAGAGGAGTATGCGGAAACTCTTTCGGAAGAAAGTTACTATCTCATAATTAATGACCTTCCCACTATAGAAAGGATGAAGCAGAGGTTGTTAAAATTGCTCCCTAAAGCTCATCAAAAGGAAATAATTTCCAAATTAGCCAAAAATGAATTTGAAATTTATCGAATTTTACAGAATACACCCTTAGCCGAACCCTTTGCGGAAGCGGTAAAGCTTAACATTCATCATCCATCACCAACAACCATGACAAACTCCAGAGTCAAATCTTAAACCTAATAATCCTCCCAACTTTCAACCTTCCATCTCGGTTTTTCCTCAAAAACCTCAAACCTTTTGAGGTAAAAATTCCTTTCCAAATACCAAGAGGGAAAGAAATACCACTTATCCCCTTTGGAGTAATCCCAAGTAAAACAGACCGCCGAAAAGGTTTTCATAAAATAAAAAGGCTCTAAAAGTCTTTCTATTTCCGAAAAGGGGAGTTCGTTAGCCCATTCCCTAAGGGTTTCGTCTTTTGCATCCGCAACCTTTGAGAGTATTTGAAGCAAAAATTCCTCCGAGAGTTTATCTCCCTTTAATTCCAAATCGGAAAGGGTTAAACCCCTTACCGCAACCCTATCCTCGTAAGGGGAAGCCAAATAACCCAAAAGAACCAGCATTAAACCCTTATTTTTGCGGGTAAAACCATTCCGAAACCGGCGCTATTTTTCGCACCCAAACCGGTTTCAAATGCCAATTTTATCACCTCTTTAGGGGCTTTTATTTTGTAAATTCCTCCCCACGCCTTTATTAAGGTTCCCTTAAACACCACCTTTTTGAAATCTTTCTCCGATACCTTTACAGGTTCTATTTCGATATTTCCCTCAAAAGGTCTTCCGTAAGCGAGCATATATTTCTTCTTTAGGTTTTCTCTTAAAAGTCTGTAGAACTCCTCATCTTGGGGTGTTAAATAGTTAAAAAACTTGCTCCCCGGTTCAGTTTTATAGACTACTATCGGAGAGAGGGTTTTAACCTCAACCTTTTCGGGTATTTCTTCCAAGGTTATAGCCTCCACATTTAGGAGCTGAAGTTTATTCTCTCCCAAAAATAGGTCTTTGCTCTCTAAAAGCATCTTTCGGAGGGTGGAAATACTCACCTCATTTTTGGGAGAGGCGAAATATATCCTAAATGTGGGTTTGTAATAGACATATTCGTTGTCCTTTTTGAGGAATTTCCCGAAAATCTTTGAGAACGTAAAGAGTTTGAACTTTCTCTTTCCGAGTTCGTATCCCCTATCGTGCAAAAAGGTGGCGATTTGTTCGTCCATATTTTTGTAAAAGAAAGCTTGCAGTAGGCGGTTATAACTTTTGGGAAGTTTCAAAGCCGCGCCGAAGGCGCGGAATTCGAATTTCAAAATCATAGTGTCAGATTTCTACCATACCGCCCGTTTTATAAAAATTTTGCGAGCTAAAATCTCCTATCATAGATAGTGGAATACAGACCGCCTACGTAAGCAGTTTTAAAATTTTCCTTGTGAGGTAGCCTAAAGATGTCAAAATCTCTAAGATGCCTCTCCATAGCCTTAACCGAAATTTCCAACGAATACAAAATTGCTTTAGGCTACCTCACCTATCACTCTGGAAAACTCTTTAACCAAGCCCTCTACCTCGTTAAAACCAAACAGGCAAAAATCAATACCTACGACCTCTATAACAAGCTTAAAGACAACTCTTTACACCTTAAAAACCTTCAAAGCCGTTCGGCTCAAATCGTTTTGGATGAGCTTGTCAGAGCTTTCAAAAACGCCTTTAACGGAGTTGCCAAATTTCCAAAATTTAGACCCAAAACCAAACCGCATAGAACGCTTACCTATGACAAGACGGGATTTAAAATCGTAGAAACAAAAGTTAGACTTTCCCTTTCCAAAGAGCTTAGAAAATGGTTAAAAGAAAAACACGGCATAGAGCTCAAATACCTTTGGCTGGATACGGGATTGGAGCTGGACGAAAGCCTAATTAAAAATATCCAACTTGTCCCAAAAGCCAAAGCTAAGGAATTTGAATTGCATATCATCTACGAAAAACCTCAAAACGGAACTAAACCTGTTAAAAACGGAAGGGTAATGGTTTTAGACCCAAATTCTTCAAACTTCTTTGCGGTAGTGATAGAGGGGATAAAACAGCCGTTCATAATTGACGGCAAAGGACTTAAAAGCCTTTTGAGGAAATATCTAAAGAAGATAGCAAAGCTACAAAGCAGGTTAGAGGGAGCTAAGAGAAAAGGATTTTTAACGCACCTTTTGGAAGAGAGGATTTCAAGGATATGGCTAAAAGTTAGAAGGCTCTTAAGACATTTCGCCCATACCGTAAGCAACCTAATTTTGGAACTTGCCCTCAAATACGGGGTTAAGAGGATATACATAGGGGACGCGGTAAAGAACAAAAATAGAGAGAGCAAATTAAACAGCGTGGCAGACCAAATATGGAGTTTGCTACCGCACGGGAAGGTAAAGGAGTATTTGGAATATAAAGCCAAAGAGTTTGGAATAGAAGTTGAATACATTTCGGAAGCCTACACTTCGGGGGTGGACAGCTCCCAAAAAGGAGCTGTTTCAAAAGAAACCTACACTCCCGAAGCGAGAATAAAGAGGGGACTTTTTAAAACCAAGCTTTTGGGACTTTTAAACGCTGATGTAAACGCTTGCAGAAACTTTTTAAAGAAGCTGGGGAAGTTTGACCTGATAAGCGGGATATTGAGACCGATAAGGCTAAGAGTATTTTTCAAACTAAGAAAAAGTAGCTCCGCTATACCCCTGTATGGGGGTATAGGTAGGAGTAGGGGGAGAGTGAACCTCCCCGTGGTGGTAAGGCATCCCAAAGAGGATGCAAACCCACCCGAAGCCTCGCATCTTTGATGCGAGGTAGTTCACAGTAAATAGGAGTGGCGAAATGTTGAAAGCACTGGCACTTTTGGGGGAAGTTTTTGGAAAATACACCCTTTGGGATGATTTTACAGCCGATTATATCCTCGTTTTGGAGCTCGATAGGGAGGGAAACCTTAAAGGGATAGATTTGGAGGAGTTTACCAAAGATAGGGTGGGGAAATACCTCTACAAAAATAGCGGAACATCTAACCCTCCTTCTTGGACTCCCACCTTGGCTTTAAACAAAAAGGAACCCATTAAGAGTCTGCGACTTTTAAACCGACAACTGAAGGAGCTTTTGGGGATAGAACTCAAAGGGGATTTGAGAAAATTAAGCGAACGGATAAAGGAAACCATTAAAGAGATTCTCAAAAAGGAAACGATTTTTATAACGACCAAAATCGGGGGGAAATATTTGGGAGAAATACCCGAAGTGGTCGAAAATTTAAAGAAATTCCTCAAAAGGAGATTTGAAGAAAGGGCAACCGATGGGGTTTGCTCCCTCTGTTTAGAACCAACAAAGGTTGTTGGAAAGGACAATTTCCCCTTTAAGTTTTACACCTTGGATAAACCGGGTTTTATTCATGGAGGGTTTAAAAATGAGACCTACGTTTTCCCCCTCTGTTGGGATTGCATTCAAAAGGTCAAGGAGGGCGGAAACTACGTAAGGGAAAAACTAAAATTTTCCTTCACAAAAGGGGTTAACTTTTACCTAATCCCCGAATTGGTTAGGGAGGATAAACAAACCCTTAAGAGGTTGGTCGAAAGAATTTTGCAACCCCAAGCGGAAACGGAAGATGGACTGACCGAAGAGAGGGAAAAGTCTTTAATATCCGACGAGAGGAGGATTTTCAAACGGATTTCCAAAGAGGGAAACTACTTCTATATCCACCTATTGTTTATAACTAAGGAACAATCGGCGGAGAGGATAGACCTATACCTGCAGGGGATTTACCCCTCGAGGTTAAAAGACCTCTTTGAGTGCAAAAGGAAAGTTGAAGACCTCTTGGAGGAGGAAATTACCTTTAACTACTCCACCGCAAGGGAGTTTTTAAAGGATAACGCCTTTTACGAATACATCTATTCGACATTTAGGGGTACTCCTTTCGACAAAAACACCCTTTTGGGGAGTGTTTTAGAGAAATTGCGAACTATTAGTGTTGAGGTTGAAAAGGGAGAACCCCTATCGAAGTTGGTTTTTGCGATAAAAAGAGCCCTTGCGGTTTATCTGTTTGAGCTATGCACCCGAGGAGGTTTGAATATGTCGGAACAAAGTAGGGAAACCTTAGAGGGATTTTTAAATCAATTTCCCCACCTCAAGGGGGATTTTGAAAAGGGAGTGTTCCTTTTGGGGGTTTTGACCCAAACTTTATTGGAAAAACAATACGGGGAGAGGGGAAATAAACCTTTCCTCAAAAAGTTAAAGGGTTTCAAACTCCATTTAGAAGACTTTATAGGACTTTACCCCGAACTTAGGGCGAAATTTGAGGAATACGACTTTTGGGGAAAGAAAATCGCCCTCCTATTTGAGGAGGCGGGTAGATACCTCCTTAGGTCTCCCGAAAAGCCGAAAGTCTCCCAAAGGGAGGCGAATTTCATTTTTGCAACCGGTATGGGTCTGAAAAAAGAGGTTTTCGAACTCTTAAAGGAGGAAGAAAAAGAGGAGGTGGCTCAAAATGGGTGAAAAAACCCTATTTCCTACAAAGGGACAAAACCCCGAAGGGCAAACTATTAAAAGAAGGGAATACCTCTTCCTCTACGACGTTAAGAACGCCAACCCCAACGGCGACCCCCTCGATGAAAACAAGCCAAGAATGGACGAGGAGAGCGGCAGGGTATTGGTTACCGATGTGAGGCTAAAGAGGGTTATAAGGGACACCCTTGAGGAGCTCGGAGAGTGCGTTTTCCTCTCAAAGGAGAGGGTTTTGAAGGAAGACCAACAGAAGAAAACGAGAGACGAACTCCTCAAAGATTTTGGAAACGACCCTTTAGAAGCGGTTAAAAAATGCATAGACCTCCGCCTTTTTGGGGCAACCTTCTCGGTGAAGAATAACAACATCTCCCTAACGGGACCCGTGCAGTTCAACTTCGGATATACCCTCCACAGGGTTGAGCCGAAACTGATAAAGGGAACTACCATCCTCCCCTCCAAGGAGGATAAAAAACAGGGAACCTTTACCGAAATGTGGGTTATCCCCTACGGGCTTATAGTCTTCTACGGGGTGGCTAACCAGTTCGCCGCAAAGGATACCGGTTTGACCGAAGATGACCTAAACAAGATGACCCAAGCTATGTGGCTCGGGACAAAAGCCTCCACCGATGTGCTATCCCACTCCAAAATGGGGCACTCCCCGAGGCTCCTCATAGAGGTGGTTTACAAAGATGGTGTTAAGACCCAAATGGGAGAGTTGGACGCCCTCGTAAGGGTTGAGGTAAAAGGTGAGAAAACCGAAGAGGAGATTAGGGATATAGAAGACCTCGTGGTGGATTTGTCGAGGCTCAAAAAGAGGGTGGAACGCTATAAGGACAAAATTGAGAAGGTTCGCTACGCTATTGACGACCGTATAGAGCTAAAGCAACCCCTCGAAGAGGTTTTCGAAGGTATCCAGTTAGAGGAATTCGATTGGTTTGAAGAGGTTTGACCTATGAGGGTGGTCGTTTTCGATATTTGGGGAACCTTCGCCCACTTTAGGAAGTTTTGGACTACCTCCTCCTCCTTGAGTTATCCCTTTCCCCCACCTCCCACCATTAGGGGGATTTTGGGTGCGATTTTGGGTTTCCGTAAAGAGGAATACGTGAGAAAAACCGAACCTTTTAAGGTTGGGGTGAGGATATTGAACCCCGTTAAGAGGTTAAAGGTAAGTTTGAATTTGATAGACACCAAGAGGTTGGGAACCGGTTTTAATAACCTCGCGAGGAATATAAGGAAAAACGGACTCCTCCACACCCAAGCGGTGGTTGAAATTTTGAAAAACCCCAAATATAGGATTTATGTCTCCTCCGAAGACCCTAAATTGTTGGAGGATTTAGAGGAAACCCTTAAAAGGGAAGAAAACGTTTATATAATCTCCCTCGGGTGGGCTAACTTTTTGGCTAAATACTCCTATAAAGGAGCTTTCGAAGGGAAATTTATTGAGACCTCAAAGAGGGTAGATTCGGTTATTCCCGTTGAAAATGTCCTAAATTTGGATTTTGAAAGGGAAAATCCTCAATACCTTGCGAGGGATAGGATACCATTAAAACTTGCGGGGGATAGAAAACCTTTAAATTACACCTCGGTGGTTTATTCTTTAGATGCAAAACCTTTGAGGGGAGAATTTAAAAACTTAATAGAACTCCAAAAGGAAGAGAAAGAAATCATTCACCTATTCGGTTAAACGAGCGATAGCATCTCCCTTAAGAAGAAGTAATTTCTCTTTAAATCTTCTTTGGGGTTGTATTCCTTTATAAACCTGTAGGCGGAAGCGATATTTCGTATCAAATCGGTGGCACGGACACTTTCGGTAAATTTTTCCTTCTCCGCAAGTTCGCCGGCCACGGCGTGGAGAGATACGCCCAATATTAAGGCTTCCTTTATAGGCATTTTTCCTATTAGCGCCCCCAAAATGCCGGAGAGAACGTCCCCGACACCGCCCTTCGCCATGGCGGGTGTACCCCTAACGTTTACAAAGGCTTCCCCTTCGGGAGTGGCTATTACCGTTCTCGCCGCCTTTAGGACGATATAGCAGTTATTTTCGACGGCAAAGTTTCTCGCAACCTCTATCTGGTTGTGGATTATCTCCTCCCTGTAGAGTCCCGTAAGTCTCTGCATCTCTCCCACGTGGGGCGTCAATACGGCGGGTATCTCCCTTTTACGGAGGAGCTCCTTACCCTTTGCACCCATGTCGGCGAGATTGTTTATTCCATCGGCGTCCACCACAAGGGGTTTTTCCCATCGGGTTAGAAAATCCTCCACGAGTTCCTGACCACCCTTATACCTACCCATTCCGGACCCCAATACGAGGGAGGTATACCTCTTGTAGTCTTCGCTTTCGAAGATAAAATCCCCCAAAAGGGGGTGTAAATATCCCCTTTCCGCCTCGGGTAGGGGTTTGGTCATCTCCTCGATAAGGGCGTTTTCCAAAACCGGGTTTAGGCTCTCGGCAACGCCGGCGGTTACCAAGCCGGCGCCGGCTTCGGTTGCCGCCTTCGAAGCCATTATTACCGCACCGGTAAAGCCGGGGCTACCGCCGATAATGAGAACGTGCCCCTCGCGGTTTTTGTAGGTATAGGGAGACCTTTGAGGGATTAATTTTTTTACCTCCTGAAGCTCTATGAGTTCGGTCTTTAACTCCTCCTCCCAAAGGTGGACGGGAATGGATATATCCCTAATAAGGACTTTTCCGCAGTAAGCCGATGCCGGATAGAGGACATGCCCGTATTTGGGAAGGGCGAAGGTTATGGTCATCTCCGCCCTAACGACCGGTTCTATCACCTCCCCGCTGTCGGAGGATATGCCGCTCGGTATATCAACGGCAACCACCGGTTTGCCGGAGGCGTTTATTTTCTTTATTACCTCAACCCATCTCCCCTTAACGGGCGGTTTGAAACCGGTTCCAAAAATGGCGTCGATTATTAGGTCGAATTCCTCCAAGGGGGGAAGTTCCCTTACAAATTTCACACCCACCTTTTGGGCTATTTCGTATTGAACCCTACAGTCGTCCTTTAATTCATCTCCCCCGTAAGGGAGGAAAACGGTCACATCCCTTTTGTTGCGGATTTTTAGAATTCTTCCCGCCGCTATTCCGTCGCCGCCGTTGTTGCCCTTACCCGCCACCACGAGTATTTTTTTCGCCTCGGGGTAGAAGCGTATGACCGCGTTGGCAACACCCCTTGCGGCGTTCTCCATTAGGACGAGGGAGGGAATGCCGATATCCTCTATGGTGCGGCGGTCGAGCTCTTGCATCTGCTGGGCTCTGACGAGCTTCATAAAGGAAAAGGATAATCCCCGCGAAGCGGGGTTGAAACTTTAAAGGGGAAATTCTATAATTAATACACTTGGTCGGGGGCGTAGCTCAACTGGATAGAGCGCGGGACTACGGATCCCGAGGTTGCGGGTTCGACTCCCGCCGCCCTCAC
>JALVTI010000014.1 GCA_027035985.1 Aquificales bacterium
AGCAAAAAGAGGTTGTTGAGCTCTACGAGAAGGTTGTCTCCCTCATGAGACCTTCCAAAACCTTCAACGAGATTATCGACAGACTTCTAAACAACTAATCCTTTGCCTCTTAATGTATATCCCCTTTTCTTTTATCCACCTTTTTGGTAAAACTGCTTTTCTTAACAATAACTTTCGGAGGTTCTGAAATGGCTAAGGGAACCGTCGCCTGGAAGATTATTAAAGACCACCTCGTTCACGGCGAAATGGAACCCGGTAAGGAAATCGCCATTAGGATAGACCAAACCCTCACCCAAGACGCAACCGGAACTATGGCTTACCTCGAATTCGAGGCTATGGGCGTTGACGAGGTTAAAACCCCCGACCTATCTGTTTCCTATATAGACCACAATACTTTGCAGCTCGACTTTAGAAACCCCGACGACCACGAATACCTCAGAACCGTCGGTTTGAAATACGGCATTTGGGTTTCCAAACCCGGTAACGGAATCTGCCACCAGGTTCACCTCGAGAGGTTTACAAAACCGGGAAAAACCCTATTGGGTTCCGACTCCCACACACCGACCGCCGGCGGTGCGGGAATGCTCGCAATAGGTGCGGGCGGTCTCGACGTTGCCGCGGCTATGGCGGGAGAGCCTTTCTACACCAAAATGCCCAAAATCGTTAAGGTAGAACTCAGAGGAAAAGAACTCCCCGCATGGGTATCCGCAAAAGACATAATCCTCGAAATGCTCCGCCGCCTAACCGTTAAAGGCGGTCTTATGAGGATTTTCGAATACGTGGGAGAGGGTATCAAAGCCCTATCCGTTCCCGAAAGGGCGACCATTACCAACATGGGTGCCGAACTAGGAGCAACCACCTCGATATTCCCTTCCGACGAGAATACCCTCGACTTCTTCCGCAGGGAAGGCAGGGAGCAGGATTGGGTTGAACTGTTGCCCGACCCCGATGCGGAATACGACGAAGAGGTAATTATCGACCTCAATGAGCTCGAACCCCTGATAGCGCAACCCCACTCCCCCGACAACGTTGTGCCCGTTAGGGAGCTCCACGGAAAGGTTAAAGTCAACCAGGTTGTGATAGGTTCCTGCACCAACTCCTCCTATAGGGACCTCAAGACCGTTGCTGAAATCCTCAAAGGTAAAAAGGTTCACAGGGATGTATCCCTCATAATCGCCCCCGGTTCCAGACAGGTGCTCGAGCAAATCGCCAGGGACGGAACCTTGGCAGACCTGATTAACGCCGGTGCTAGGATTATCGAAACCGCTTGCGGTCCCTGTATCGGTATGGGTTGGGCACCTCCCTCCAAAGGAGTTTCCGTTAGGTCTTTCAACAGGAACTTCAAGGGTCGTTCCGGAACTCTCGACGCCGGCGTATACCTCGCATCTCCCGAAACCTGTGCGGCTGCCGCACTAACCGGTTACATAACCGACCCCAGAACCCTGGGAGAACCCATTAAAGTAACCCTACCCGAGAAGTTTATACCCTACAACGACGCATTGCTACTGCCTCCGTTACCCAAAGAGGAGAGGGAAAACGTTGAAATCAGAAGGGGTCCCAATATAAGACCTCTACCGGAGTTCGATGAACTTCCCGAAGCCATCAAAGGTAAGGTTGAAATAAAAGTTGGCGACAATATAACCACCGACCACATTATGCCTGCCGGTGCGAAAATACTACCCCTTAGGTCTAACATCTACGAAATTTCCAAATACGTTTACCATTACGTAGACCCCGGTTTCGCCGAAAGGGCTCTCAAAAACAAAGAGCAGGGAATCGCTACCGTTATCGTGGGCGGAGAAAACTACGGTCAGGGTTCCTCCAGGGAGCACGCCGCACTCGCACCTAGGTATCTCGGCGTTAGAGCTGTTATCGCAAAATCCTTCGCCAGAATTCACCACCAAAACCTATGCAACTTTGGTATCCTACCCCTCGAATTCGTTAACCCCGCCGACTACGACAGAATAGACCAAAACGACGAGATTGAAATTCCCAACGTTAGGGAACAATTAACCGCATGTGTTAAAGAAGGTAAACCTATAAAGGTAACCGTTAAAAAACCTTCCGGCGAAAGCTTCGAAATAGAGACCACCGTTAATATAACTCCTAGACAGTACGAGCTTCTAATGGCTGGCGGTCTACTCAACTACATTAAGAACAAACAGCAGGCTAAGAAAAACGCCTAATGTTTTCTTTTTCTCTTTTTTAATCCCTAGATAAGAAAGAAAATAGGACCGTTTGAAACCCAAAGGGGTCTTTTTGAAAAACTTCACATTCAAAGTAATTGGAGATTACTTTTTTCTCTCCTTGAGAGGGAAAGAAAGTGTTATTCCCAATTGGGTATAATGTTAGTCTCCAAATTTCAACCACTTTTGGAGGAAAGCAATGGCTCAGAGGGGTATTAGAGAATACGACGCCAAGAGGATTTTGGCTCAAAACTGGAAGGACTACTTTGGCGATGAATTCGAATACGACTTTAAAAGTGTTTTAATAACTCCCGAAACCGACCTCGACAAGGTTCCCAAAGAGCACCCCTGGGTATTGGAAACTCCCCTCGTGGCAAAACCCGACATGCTCTTCGGTAAAAGGGGAAAACTCGGATTGGTTCTCTATAAGATAAACAAACCCGGAGACGTCACCTGGGAGGACGTCAAGAAGTGGATTAAGGAAAAAATGGGTCAGGAAATCGAAATTAAAGGCGTAAAGGGAAAACTGACCCACTTCATCGTTGAACCCTTCATTCCCCACGATGCTAAGGACGAGTATTACGTCGCTATGACCCTTTCTGACCAAGGGGACAAGATTTTTATGTCCGCCTTCGGTGGAATAGATGTTGAAGAAAACTGGGATAAAGTTAAAGAGGTAACCATTCCCATATTGGCAAGCGACGAGGAAGCGGCAAAACTCATAGAGGAAAATGTCCCCGAAGAAATCGAGGACAAGAAGGCTTATGCCGACTTTGTTAAAAGGCTTTACAAATACTTCAAAGACCTCCACTTCGCGTATTTGGAAATCAACCCCCTAGTGTTGAAGGGTAAAAAGGTCTATCCC
>JALVTI010000015.1 GCA_027035985.1 Aquificales bacterium
TTAGACCTCGACGACCTCACAAGGAGGGTTCTCGATTACCTGAAACAATATAGGGAATATTTAGACGAAGAAGACCAAAAAGTGGCCGAGATTATTCTCTCAAAACCCTACGAGTTTGTCAGGGATGTGGTTTCCAAGGTAAGGGATAGTTTCTTCACCCTGAAGGAGTTCCCCAGAAGGGCTAAACCCTTCTTTGTGGAGGAGTTCGAACTTACCACTGACGCGGAAAAACACATTCAAAAAATTACCCCCGAGGTTGTAAAACAAATAGTTTCCCTCTACCTGGAAAAGGTTAAATCTATGGAAACCTTCGGGGGTGAGGATTTCAAAAAGGTTGCAAAAGAGGTTGCCAAGGAACTAAAACTCAAACCGGGTATGGTTTTCAAAACTTTGAGGGTAGCCCTCACGGGTGAAACCCAAGGGGTTAGCCTCGACCTGCTCGTCGACGCCATAGGGAAGGATGCGGTCGAAAGGCGTTTAGAGCGCTTTCTAAGCCTCTTAAAATAAAGAAATTGCTATGAAAAAGCTTCTAATCGGTTTCGGTTTTTCCCTTTTGACCATTTCGGGTCTTTTTGCCCAACCTCCCAACGAGGGTCCCGCCGATGAAAGTGCCTATTGGGTTTTAAAACTTAGCGGAGGACGGCTCAATCCCATTCCGGTTATAACCCCCCACAATGTGAATTTCGGACAACTTGAGGTGGGAAAGGTAAAGAGGGAAACCATAAAAATTTTAAACAAGGGTTATGGAGACCTCGTTATAAAAAAGGTCTATTTGCAAAACGGGGTTGAATTTGGTATTAAAAAGACTACTTGTACCAAACCTTTGGATTACGGTCAAAGTTGCGAAATAACCGTTGAGTTTAAACCTGATGCACCGGGCAACTATACCGACACGCTCTATATAGCGACCAACGATAGGGAAAATCCTATCTATAAAGTCAAACTCTCCGGTGAGGCGATAGGAGCCATCATAGAGGTTTCGGAAAACCTAAAACCGACTACTGCACCTGTGCCCGCACCGCCCCCGGTAGAAAATCAACAAAAGGAAAAACGGAAACCTTCCCAACTCAAAAAGGAAAAAGTGGAAAAAACCCAACCTAAAAAGGCAGAAAAGAAAAATAAGAAAACCGAGAAAGGAAAGGAAAAGAAGGTCGCTTACACCTATTGGACGGTAAAACCCTGTGATACTCTTTGGGATATATCGGCGAAGGTTTACGGAACACCCCTTCTGTGGGCGGCTATATACGAGGCTAACAAAGACCAGATTTCCGACCCCTGGATTATTGAAGTCGGAACAAAGTTGAAAATACCCAAACTAACCCCCGCGGAGCGGAAAAAGTATGAAAAGGAAAGTTTAAAGCTTATGGAGGAGATGGCAGACCGCCCGCTGGGACCCAAATGCCCCTATTAAAGCTCGTCGCTGAAAATCTTCTCCGGAATGGGGACTTTTATTATTCCCCTTTCGTATCCCAACTTTAGGAGGAGTCTGACAGCTTCCCTTCCGTCCTCTCCGTAGTCGACCGTTCTCTCGTTTACATACATGGAGACGAACCTTTCGCTCCGCTCTTTGTCGTCCTCGAGACCCCTCGCAAAGCGTCTCGCGTATTCGAGGGCTTCCTCCTTGTGGGTAAGGGAATAGACGATGCTCTCCCTCATGAGGTGGGCTATTTTGTCTATAAGTTCCTTCCCAAGGTCTCTCCTAACTATATTGCACCCTAAGGGTAGGGGGAGGTTGTATTTCTCCTTCCACCACTCGCCGAGGTCGACAAATTTCTTCAGTCCGAAATCCCTGTAGGTCAGTTGTCCCTCGTGAATGACCAGACCAGCGTCGACCTTACCCTCGAGCACCGCGGGGATTATATCCTCGAAATAGACCTCAACCGGTTCGAAATCGGGTTCGAACAACTTTAGGGTTAGGTATGCGGTTGTCCACTTTCCGGGGATGGCAATTTTCTTTCCCTTAAGGGTGTCCAAGGGTTCTTTAGATACCACTATGGGACCGTATCCCTCCCCAACGCTTCCCCCCGAGGGTAGAACGACATATTTGTCCGCCACGTAGGGGTAGGCGTGGAAGGATATGGCGGAGACCTCCCATTTACCCTCTTTGGCGTCGCGGTTTAGACTCTCGATATCCTTTAAGACGTGTTCGAATTTTAGACCTCCGGTGTCTATCTTCTCCGCCACGAGGGGGTAGAACATAAAGGCGTCGTCGCTATCGGGCGAGTGGGCGACGTGGATAACTCTTCTCTCCATAAGGGGTGGATTTTAAGAAAAGAGATTAAATCCACTGTCTTAGTTTGGAGGCAATAGGTGTGTAGAGGAAACTTTTGGGATTTTCGGTCGGTTTACCGAGCAACCAACCCTGAACGAGGTCTGCTCCCAAAGCGTAAACCACCCTAAGTTCATCAGGCTCCTCAACACCCTCCGCAACGACGAGCATATTATTGGCGTGGGCGAGGTTTATCAAATAACGCGTTATATCCTTCTTTACCTTGTTTTTATGTATTCCCCTAATAAAAACCATATCTATTTTAATAATGTCAGGCATTATTTCCAAGAATCTAAATAGCGAATCCTCACCCGTTCCTATATCGTCGAGGGCTATCATTATTCCCAAATTACGCCACTCTTCAACCAATTTTTTTAATTTTTTCACGTCAAAACCGGCATATTCGGTAATTTCAACCACTATTTCGCTGGGCGAAATGTTGTATTTCTTCAATAAACCGAACAATTTTTCCGAGGCGAGATTCACATCCTGCAAAGATTCGGGGAAAAAGTTTAGAAATAGTTTTATAGGTGGAGGTATTTCTTCCTTTTTCTTCTTGAGGGCTTTTTCCCTACAAGTCCAGTCGATGGTTTCCAAAATGGGTTTTGCGAACTTCATTAGGTAATAAATCGGCAATTTTCCCCTACAGAGGGCTTCGAATGCGAAAACCTCAAAGTGTCGGAGGTCTACTATGGGTTGAAATACCGCGTATAGGCTATCCAGAATTTCTTTCCTCTG
>JALVTI010000016.1 GCA_027035985.1 Aquificales bacterium
AGGTTATAAAGGGGTAAAGGGGTTAAAGGTAGCAGAGAGTAAAGAGGAGAAACGAAAGAGACAAGTGATAGAAGGTTTGTTTGCAAAGGTGAGGTATATGGAGTTAAGTGGTTGGAGGAGAAAGCTTGCTATTTTGACCTATTTAACCGCTTTGGGGGTCGCCTCCTATGCTTACGCCTAATTTCTCACCCAGCGTATAGGGAAGGATAAATATCTCTCTATGGAGGGCGTGTCAGTCCGTCTACGGGGAGCCTTAAGCTCTCCTATACTTTTAGCCTTTACAAGGGATAGTCGGGGAGCGTTCTTTTAGTTTATTTTGTTAAGTTGACATTCTCTAAATCTCAGACAGATATTGGGAGTCTCTTTATCCTTCCTCTCGTTGGTTTTGTTCTTTCTTTCCTGATTTGGAATGTATACCTAATGTATACCTTTGAAAGGTTAACCACTTAAAGTTTTAATACTTGTTATGGATGCATATCTAAAGGGGGCAGAAATTCCCAGAGTGAGGGGGGAAAAGAGGGAGGAGAGAAAGAGACCCTGCGATTTTGAAAGCCTCCTGTTTGACCTAAGAAACGAACTTCTCGAGAGATATAAAAACTCGAGACAACCCTTTCCCTCTTACGATATCGAAGAGCTTGCAAAACACTTTCCCTGCGATTACGTCGATGTAGTGAAGGTTCTGCTCTATCTCGAAAACAGCGGTATGGTTATGGTGGTAGGAAAAAACGACCTTCCTATGAAGGAGTGGAAGGTCGAAATCCAACCCCTTATATTGGACTTAATATTTGACAAATACAACTTTTAGGGGGAGAGGTTATTTTAACCCGCACTTTGGCGATTCTTTGGGGGATTATTTCCGATATCTTTGAGAAGGGCTACGGCTACCACGCCGCCGCCCTATCCTACTCCGCCTTTTTAACCCTCAACGCCGCGGTGGTCTTCCTCGGAACAATTTTGAAATATATCCCTTCAAAGGAACTGATAATTAAGAAAATTTACGAGATTTTTCCGAATGTTTCCCAAAACGTGGTCGATTTAATCATAAAGTCGGTTGAAAACCTATCCGTTCAAATCCAAATTTTTACCCTTCTACTGGTAGTTTTCTTCATAGGAAACTTTTTAAGAACTTTAGAGGTTGCCTTTTCCCATATAGCGAAAACTAAACCTCGACCAATACCTTGGATTAACTATATCCTTCCCTTCATTTTTGGCTTTTTGATGCTCATTTATGGCTTTATGAACGTTATTTTTTCGACAGTTCTTCACTTTTTGGAAAAAATATCCTTCGTATACCCCTTGGCGGTTAAGTTTTTTTTAACCTTTAAAGTTGTATTGGATTACCTCGCCTTCCCTTTGGGGCTGTTTATTATTTATTGGCTCCTCTCACCGGTAAGGGTTAAAAAGCGGGTCACAATTATCGTTTCCTTCGTCGTGGCCTTACTTCTTTCACCTTTAAAAGGAATTTTTACCTGGTATACAACCCACTTTTTGGTGAAAAACATAATATTAACCCCCTTTGCGGGGATTTTAGTATTCCTCATATGGATTTATACCGTTTCTATATTTATCCTACTGGGGTATAGATTGATACTTTTCCTTCAAACATTCTTCTACACCCCTCCAAAAGGGGTTTAAAGTCTTTTCTTATGATAAGAAAACTGTTGCCCGCTTTCGCGGGGGTCTTTCTGTTGGTATCCTGCGGTTCGGAGAGCACACCCCCGCCCCCGCCCGCCGAAAACGGCACATCCTACCAACCCCTAAAGGGAGAAGAGGCGAAACACCTTAAAGAGGTTTTGGACTCCATATTCCCCAAAGGGTGGGAGATAGTAGGCGTTTATAAGGCAACCCCTTCGGAGGAGAAATACCTAAACAAATACCTCGTAAAGGTCTACTCTCCAGTCGACCACGCGGTGTTCAACCGATACGTATGGCTAACCTCCGACGGGAAGGTTTTATTTACCTACGGATACCTCGTTAGGGGAAACACCGCCTATCCGATAATCCCCAAAGAGGCTAAGGAATACCCCCTCGAAAACGTGGGTTGGATACTCGACGTCGAACGCATAGCCATAGAGGGAAACCTACCCCTGACGCTAACGGAAGGAAAAAAAACTGTTTACATCGTTTGGAACCCCTATTGTAAGGTATGTTTTGAGCGGTGGAAAGAGCTCTTGGAAACCGCGAAGCGGGAAAACCTTTCCATAAAACTTATCCCCTATCACAACCCTTACTATCCGATAGACAACCTCTACGCCCTCATATACCTGCTCTACAGAGCCCAAAATGAGGGGCTATACGCCGTTTTGAACTCCTACTACTCTTCGGCGCAAAACTTCGAGGAATTCCTCGAGAGGTTGAAAAGGGATACCTACGCCCACCTGGGGGAAATTCCGAAAAAAACCTACAACAACTTGGGGTATTACCTAAAGCAGATATACACCATTTTGGGTCAGGCAAAGGTTTACGTTGTTCCCACAACGGTTTGGATTGTAAGCGTAAATCCCCAACTAGGTTTGGCAAAGGGCTACGTCTATGCCGGTCAAATAGAACTAAAACCTCCAAAGGGGGAAAGGTAAACCCTTACTCCCCCTTTGGGAGACCCATCTCCTCTATTACCTTGTCGAGGTTCGGTTTTATCCTGTCGTAGAGCTCCAAAAAGTGTTGGGAGATTACCTTTGTCGCACCCAATACGGGCATAAAATTGGTGTCGCCATTCCAGCGGGGGACTATGTGGCAGTGGATGTGGCTCTCGAGACCCGCGCCGGCTACCCTTCCCAAATTCCACCCCACGTTGAACCCGTGGGGGGAGATAGTTTGTTTTAAAGCCTTTATAGACGCCTGAACCAGCCTGTTAATCTCGAGAAGCTCCTCCTCCGAGAGGGAGGTAAAGTCGTCGGTGTGCCTTATGGGGCATACCATCAAATGCCCCCCGTTGTAGGGGTAGAGGTTCATTATCACGAAGGCGGTCTTCCCCTTGTGTAGGAGGAGATAGGAACGCCACTTTTCGGGTGGTTGCCGCACCGCCTCGCAGAGAAAGCAGTCGGAGGAAATCTTATCCACATTTTCTATGTAATGGCTCCGCCAAAACGCCCAGAGATGCTGCATAGAACTAAAGTGTAAAATTCTCACCCAAATAGCGTTCGCGAACCTTTTCGTTCTTAGCCGCTTCCCAAGGTTTGCCTTCGAAAATAATTTTTCCATCGTCGAGGATATAGACCCACTCGACAAATTTCATCGTTTCCCATACATTGTGGTCGGTTATCAAAATACCTATCGGGTGATAGGGTTGGTAAGCTTGCTTCAGCTCCTGGATAAGTTTTTTAATTTCCCCTATCTGTCGGGGGTCTACACCGGCAAAGGGTTCATCCAAAAGTAGGTATTTCGGTGTCTTCAAAAATAGACGCGCTATTTCCAGTCTCCGCCTCTCCCCACCCGAAAGGGAACCAGCTTTATTTTTCCTCAACTTGAGGAGTTTGAACTTTCTCAAAACTTCCCTTGTTACGGAGAGGGCTTTTGCCTTATTCTCGTAAAGCAACTCCGCAAACATAAAAACGTTTTCCCACACCGTTAGGTCGGGAAATATGGAGGGCTCCTGCGGAAGGAAAGCCAACCCCTTCCTCGCCCTCTTGTAGGGTGGTAGGTCTGTTATATCCTCATCGTCCAAAAATACTTTACCGACATCGGGCTTTTCGAAACCGATGAGGCACCTAAAGGTGGTCGTCTTTCCCGCCCCGTTGGGACCCAGCAAACCAACGATTTTTCCACGGGGTATTTTTATAGAAACCCCCCTCAAAATAATCCTATCGCCGTACTGCTTTTGTAAATTTTCCGCTTTAAGCATTTACCCCACCCTTTTCCAAATGCCCGTAGAAGCCCGCCTTTTTGAAAGTCCTCTTTATACCCCTCACTGCCTGCTTAATCCTCATCTCGTTTTCCACCAGCGCGAAGCGCACCCATCCCTCGCCGTGCTTTCCAAAACCTATTCCGGGGGAAACGGCGACCCCCGCCTCGTATAGGAGGAATTTGGCGAAATCGAGGGAGCCCATACCCTTCACTTCGGTGAAATACTCGGGGATTTTCGCCCAGACGAACATGGTCGCCTTGGGCTTTCTCACCTCCCAACCGATGCGGTTTAGACCGTTAACCAGGTGGTTCCTCCGTTTTTCGTAAACCTTCGCTATCTCCCTTACGACCGAATAGTCGCTTTCGAGGGCGACGATAGCCGCCACCTGTATGGGGGTAAAGACCCCGTAATCGAGGTAACTCTTTAACCTCTGCAGGTTTCTGACCAAAACGGGGTTGCCGACCGCAAAGGCTACCCTCCAACCCGCCATGGAAAAGCTTTTGGAAAGCGAGTAGAGCTCCACCGCCACATCCTTAGCCCCTTCGACCTGCAGTATGGAGGGGGGAACGTAGTCGTCGAAATAGATGTCGGCGTAGGCGTTATCGTGGACGACCCAGAGATTGTTTTTCTTGGCGAACCTCACGATTTCCTTAAAAAAGTCGAGGTCTACCGTGAGAGTGGTCGGGTTGTGGGGAAAGCTTATAACCAGCACCGAGGGACTGGGCATCGACGAATTGTAAACGTCGTAGAGCCTCCTCAAAAACTCTTCCTGAAACTCCTCCCCCTCGAGCTCCATCGGTAGGGGAAGCGCCCTAACCTCCGCGCCGACTATGATGGGGGCGTAGTAGTGTATCGGGTAGGTGGGGGTGGGGACTATGGCGCTGTCGCCCGGCGAGAGCATAGCCAACATGAGGTGGGAATAACCTTCCTTAGCCCCTATGGTGAGAATTACCTCCCTCTCGGGGTCGAGCTCTACGCCGAACCTCCTTTTGTAGAAATTCGCCAAAGCCTTCCTAAGCCTCGGTATACCCCTCGAAGAGGAATAGCCGTGAACGTTTTTCCTTTTGGCGACCTCGCAAAGCTTTTCCACCACATGCTTGGGAGGGGGTATGTCGGGATTTCCCATACCGAAGTCGACTATGTCCTTTCCCTCCCTTCGGAGTTGATACTTAATCCTGTTGACCTGCTCGAAGACGTATTCGGGCAACCTCCTGATGCGGGGAAACTCGAAGTTCTCCATATTCTTGTCCATGGCGGGTTAAGGAAAAAAGATTATCCCACCCTCGGGGTTGAATTTCGGAGAAAACCCAAAGGGGAGGCAAGAAAATCAATCCTCTTCCCGGCAATAATCCTTGAGCCAATCGACGTATTCCTTAATCATCTTCAGATAACTCTTGTAGCGTTCGCAGGAAATCTCACCCCTCTTTAGGGCTTCCCTAACCTCGCAACCCTCCTCGTTTAGGTGCATGCAGTTGGAAAACTTACACCGGTAGCGCAGAAACTCGGGGAAGTGGAGCCTGACCTCATCCTTGGGCATAAACTGGAGCGCTTCGACCTTTGAAAAACCGGGCGTGTCGCCGATAAAGGAGCCCTCACCGAAGGGTATCAGGTGGACGCCGGTTGTGGTGTGCCTTCCCCTTTCGGTTTTTTCGCTCACCTCTTGGGTGCGCAGCTGCAAGCCGGTTAGAGCCGAGAGTATGGAGCTCTTACCAACCCCCGAGGGACCCGCCAAAATGCAGACCTGACCCTTCAGATAGTCCTTGAGAGCCTCTATACCCTCACCCGTTTTGGCGGAAACCTTCAAAACGTCGTAACCGGCGTCGGTGTAAATTTTTTCCCACTTTTGGAGTTGCCTTTTACCCTCCTCCGAAAGTAGGTCTATCTTGTTGAAGACTATGACGGTGTCGAGACCCAGATAATCGTAGACCACCAAAAGGTTGTCGAGCAAAAAGTGCTGAAAGGGCGGGTGTTCTATTGTCTCCACTATCACGACGCGGTCGACATTCGCAACCGGAGGGCGCACCAAAAGGTTTTTCCGCTCTTCGACCTCCTCTATCGCAAAGGTGTTTTGATCTACCACCCTACCCCTGACGTAGTCCCCGGCGTATATGCGGGTCTTTTTGCGGACTTTACCCATGGGGATACCGCGGTAGGTTTTCTTCTCGTCGGGTAGGTATACCCCTATCTTCTGTCCCGCACGCTCCACAACTATACCGCGCTTTAGCTCCTTTGCCATTTCTTAATAAAAAATAAAGCCCGCTCCGCGGGGAAGTTATTTTTTAAAGCGTTCGTATTCCTCTCTTAGCACCTCGATAACCTCGGGTAGGTTTTCGTAGGGAATATGCACCTTCCAATCGGGATTGTCGGGGTCACCCTTTAGGGAAATCCCTATACTTACCACCGGAGGGGTTTCCTCACCGTAAGGTTCTTCTACCCTCGCAATGGTGATAATACCCCTTTCCGTCCCCGCGAGCGGAATAGTTTTCAAAAGCTCTTTCCTCTTCATGGAATGGGAAATTTGTCGAAACCTCCCAAAGGGGTATTAAAAAACACAGAAAACCCTTTAAGGTTTATTAACTTTCGCCATGAACCAACTTGCGGAGGTCGAAAAATTCCTCGACACCATTAGGGAATTTTTTAAAAGGAAGGGATACACCGAAGTGGTTACCCCCCACCTCCTCCCCCACCCCAATTTGGACGAGAATGTCTTTCCAATACCCTGTGAGGTGGAGGATATTTCCCGCCGAAGGCGGGCTTTTTACCTCCACACCTCTCCCGAATACGCCATGAAAAAGCTCCTCGCCCGCTACCGGAGGGACATCTTTCAGATATGCCACGTCTTTAGAAACCGCGAGGGCGGGCGGCTTCACGACTTTGAATTCCTCATGCTCGAATACTACAAAATAGGAGTCGATTACCGCTTTCTGATGGACGAAATCTCCCTCCTCCTAAAGGAGCTTTTTGGCGAGCGGATAACCTACAGGGGGAAGGAGATAAAAAACGAACCCCTAAAGGTCTCCCTGAAAGAAGCCTACAAAACCTATTTGGGGTTGGATTTGGAACTCCTCCTAAGGGATGGGGAGGCATTCAAACGCCAATTGGAAGAGAGGGGTATCCACTTCGAACCGGACGAGGATGCCGAGACCCTCTTTTTCCGCACCTATGTGGAGTTGGAAAAATACCTCGGTTGGGAGCGCCCCACCTTCGTTTACGGCTTTCCCGAACGCTTCGGCGCGTTGGCGAGATGTCAAAACGGCTGGTGCGAACGCTTCGAGCTATACATGTTCGGCATAGAGCTGGCAAACGGCTACACCGAGATAAACGACCCCTCGGAGGTCGAAAGACGCCTCCAAAAGGTGGCGGAGGAATTAAACCTCCCCCTCGATAGGGAATTTGTTGAAATCCACAAAAAATTATCGCCCCTTTACGCGGGTGTCTCTTTGGGCTTAGACCGCCTGATGGTTATAAAGTTTGGCTTGGACTCTATAGGGGAGCTTTACTTTCACCAATTAAAGTAGATAGTTTTTGCAATATTTTCCCTATACCGTTTTTGTTTAGTCCTTGTTTGTTTCTACAATATTTCAACCTTTAAAGTAGATGGATATCCTCCAAACCGCGAGGGAAGTTATAGATACCGAAATCCAACAGTTGGAGAGGTTGAAGAATTGCCTCGACGGGGAATTTGTCAAGGCGGTAAACCTTTTAAAGGAATGCAAGGGAAAGGTTGTTGTTACCGGAATGGGTAAGTCGGGTCTTATAGGAAAAAAGATTGCAGCGACACTCGCCTCCACGGGAACGCCCGCCTTCTTCCTCCACCCCGCCGAGGCGCTCCACGGGGATTTGGGAATGGTCTCAAAGGGGGACGTGGTGATAGCGATTTCCAACAGCGGTCAGAGTTCCGAGGTGCTGGCGCTTATCCCCTATTTCAAAAGGCTCGGTATTCCGATAATAGCGATAACCAATAATCCGAACTCGGAGCTGGCAAAAAGGGCGGATGCGGTTTTAAAGCTTTGCGTCGAGAAGGAGGCTTGCCCTCTTAATCTCGCCCCCACCTCCTCGACGACCAACACCCTCGTTTTGGGCGACGCCCTCGCGGTGGTTCTGATGAAGCTAAAGGGCTTTACCGCGAGGGATTTCGGTCTCCGACACCCCGCCGGGTCTTTGGGTAGGAAACTTAAGACAGTCGGCGATTTGGGTCATTTCAATCCCGACGAGGTGCCCATCGTTCACGAAAAGACCCCGATGAGGGAAGTGGTTTTGGAGATTTCCCGCAAGGGGTTCGGTGCAACCGCCGTTGTAAACGACGAGGGGAAACTGGTGGGAATTATCACCGACGGAGATTTGAGGAGATTCGTCCAAAGGGGGGGAGATTTCAACAGAGACCTCGCAAGGGATGTTATGACGAAAAACCCCAAAACCGCAAAGGTGGACGAACTGGCTATGGAAGCCCTAAAGAGGATGGAAGACCACAAGATAACCGTCCTCATAGTGGTGGACGACGAAAACCGCCCGATAGGAATAATCCATATCCACGACATCATGAGGGGGGAGGTGGCTTAAAATTCTCCCCTTGCGGGCTTGGTTAAAAACTTTTCCTCCAAAAGGAGGGGTTTAGTTTCCCTTTTCGGGGACGTAAAAGTAAATATCCACCCCGTAGGCTTTTATATCGACCAGAGACCCTTTGTAGTAAACCTCAAAACAACCACCTTGGTCGCAGATTTCGGCTTTTAGAGGTCTTAAAAACCTATCGGTGTAGAGCTCTACTCCAATACTCCCTTTTGAGGAGTCTATTTCATATCCATTATCCGTCTCTAGGACTGTGTAGTTTGGAAAGACCAACCGGTGTTTGAGTATCCTCCAAAGCTCCAAGGGGAGGGTGAGTTTTCGGCTTCCAAACCCCAAAGTGCGGTTTTTGTAGTAAACAAATCCCGCGTATAGGAGGGGAAAGACAACCCTATCCCCTTTAGGGTAATACTTGAAGGGAATACCCCCGTCGGTTCCCAAAAGAATTCTTCCCACAAAGGGTTTGGGAATGTTGTCAGCCCTCAAGGTGGGTGGAATTTGAACCTCCGTTCCACCCCTTGGGGTGCAGGAAAATAGGAATACCACCAAGAGGAGTAATAAGCTCAAAACCCTCACAGGAGGATAAGATTATCGCGGTGAACTACCTCCGAAGGTCGGTCGGGAAAGAGTTTCTTTATCTCCTCGGTGGTTTTTCCCACTATTTTCCTTAGTTCGGAGGAGGAGAAGTTTACCCTCCCTTTGGCGACCGGAGTTCCGTCCTCCGAAAGTATGGAGACGGTATCCCCCCTCTCGAAGTGTCCCTCAACCCTCTTCACCCCCACGGCGAGGAGGCTTTTACCCCTCCGGAGAGCCTTTTCGGCACCGCGGTCGATGTGCAGTATGCCCTTGGGCTGTTCTATGTAGGCGATTAGTTTCTTCCTACCCCTAACCGGGTGGGGTGAGGGTTTTATTAAAGTCCCCTCGAAGGGTTTCCCCTTTAAAACGTCCTCCAAAGGGGTATGCTTTCCCACTATCGCGAGCGGTATGCCGAGCGAGTGAATTATCTTTGCCGCCTCCAGCTTCGATTTCATACCGCCCGAACCGTATTCGCTCTTTGTGGTCTTGGCAAACTTCAAAACCTCGTCGGGTGAAGAGACTTTCCTTATTAATTCACTCCCCGCTTCGCGGGGGTCTCCCGTATAGATACCGCCCGCCGTGGAGACGATAACCACGAATTTGGGGTTTAGCATCACCGCCAGATGGGCGGCTAAAAAGTCGTTGTCTCCGAAAATGAGCTCCTCAACCGCTATGGCGTCGTTTTCGTTCACGATAGGAATAATGCCCCACCGCAGCAGTTGGGAAAAGGTATTCTTAGCGTTCTCGTAGCGCTCGCGGTTTTTAAACACGTCTGCGTTTAGAAGCACCTGGCTGACCTTAAGCCCGTAGTTTCCGAAAATGGTGTCGTAGATGTGCATCAGATACGCCTGACCCACCGAGGCGAGCGCCTGCTTCTCCACGAGGGATTTGGGTTTTCTCCCCAAGCCGAGTTTCTTTATACCCGCCAAAACCGCACCGGAGGATACCAAAACGAATTTAAAACCCTCCTTTCGGAGTCTCTTTATCCTTTCTGCGAGGGAGGATATAAACGCCAAATCCAAGTCCCCTTCGGGGGTCTGGAGGAGGTTGGAACCCACCTTTAGGAGGACGAGCATCTCACCCTTCCCGCGTAGGGATGTATTTCCAACCTAGGTAGCCCACAACGAGGGCGGTTACCAAAAGGGCGAGAACAAATGCCCCTTTGGGGAAGATGTATTCGAATGTAGACCACATGTAGAGGAAAAAGAGGTATACGAAATATGCGGTCAGCAACCACCCGAGGGCGGCGGAAAAGACCTTCCAGGCAAGTTTAAACCTCTCGAGCATCTTATCCCCTTTCGACGGTGTAAACCTCTATTAGGTCGTTTACCAACACCTTTTTGGCTATCTCGTGAACCTGCTCCTCGTTTTCCGCCTCGAGGAGGATTACCTTTCCGACCCTCACGTTGGAAACACCCTTATATCCCTTCTCCTGAAGGAGTTCCTCCACAGCCCTACCTTGGGGATCGAGCAATCCCTTTTTGGGGGTTATCAAGACCTTAAAGAGCATAGGTTTAGATTTTACCCGCCCGGAGATTTTCCCCATTACCCACCCTTAGAGGGGAAAAGTGAAAAAAGGAACCCTCAAACGGATATAGCCCTAGCCAAGAGAATCCCCAAAAAGGTGGCTATAAAGCAGAGTATATTTGTCCCCAAAATGTAGATGAGGGCTTTTAAAGTTTCCCCTTCGAGGAGCATGGATACAGTTTCGTAACTGAAAGAGGAAAAGGTGGTAAAGGCGCCCAAAAAGCCGACGACTACCAACGCCCTAACCTGGGGCGGCATTGCGAGGTATTCCAATACGTATTGAATAAAGAAACCGATAATAAAACTCCCCAAAACGTTGACGGTCATAGTTCCCACCGGAAAGGCTATTCCAACCGCCTTTTGGACGTATCCCGCTACCAAATAGCGCGAGACGGCACCCAAAGCTCCGCCGACGGCAACCCAGAGCCACAGCACAACAGAATAGTTTTATTTTAAAAGAGCCCGCGCGAAGCGCGGGGAGTAAATCTAAAATGGAGTAAATATGTCCAATCTACCCGACGAGAGGGGATATTTCGAAAATTTTGGCGGAAAGTTTGTTCCCGAAACCCTTATGTATGCCCTCGAAGAGCTGGAGCGCGAATACAGAAAGGCTAAAGGCGACCCCGAATTTAGGAAGCAATTCGAATACTACCTGCGCGAATACGTGGGGAGACCTAGCCCCCTCTATTTTGCCGAGCGCCTCACCAGGTATGTTGGCGGGGCGAAAATCTACCTAAAGAGGGAAGACCTAAACCACACCGGCGCGCACAAGATAAACAACACCATAGGTCAGGCGCTTCTCACCCTCCGAATGGGTAAAAGGAGGGTTATCGCCGAAACGGGGGCGGGACAGCACGGGGTTGCGACCGCCACGGCGGCGGCTCTTTTCGGACTGGAGTGCGTCGTCTACATGGGCGAGGAGGACGCAAAGAGGCAGGCGCTAAACGTCTTCAGGATGGAGCTCCTCGGCGCCAAGGTGGAGGTGGTTAAGAAGGGTTCCCGCACCCTAAAAGACGCCATAAACGAGGCTCTCCGCGATTGGGTTACCAACGTGGAAACCACCCACTACATAATCGGCTCGGTCGTGGGACCCCACCCCTTTCCCGAAATGGTTAGGGACTTCCAGAGCGTTATAGGCGAGGAGACCAAGAGGCAAATCCTCGAAAAGGAGGGCAGGCTTCCCGACGCGATAGTAGCCTGCGTAGGAGGGGGTTCCAACGCGATGGGAATCTTTTACCCCTTTATAGAGGACGAGGGGGTTAGGCTTATAGGGGTCGAAGCCGCCGGACTCGGACTCGACACCGACAAAAACGCCGCTTCGCTGATAAAGGGTTCGGTGGGTGTCCTCCACGGGATGAAGAGCTACTTCCTCCAGGACGAGGAGGGTCAGATAAAACCCACCCACTCCATATCGGCGGGTCTCGACTACCCGGGAGTGGGTCCCGAACACGCCTGGCTCAAAGAGAGCGGTCGGGCGGAATACATAGCCGCCACCGACGAGGAGGCTCTCGAAGGCTTTAAACTACTCTCCAAGACCGAGGGGATAATCCCCGCCCTCGAGAGCTCCCACGCTATTATAAAGGCAGTCGAGATAGCGCGGGAGATAGGAAAAGGCGGCATAGTGGTCGTAAACCTATCCGGAAGGGGGGACAAGGATGTTCGGAGCGTAATGGACTACCTCGGTTGGAAACACGAAGACCTCTAACTCACCTAAGTGGAGACGACATATTTTTTTCCTTCGAAGGTTCCTACTCTTACCTTTCCCTCCCTTTGGAGTTTTTCGAGCACCTCCTCCAAACCCTCGTCGGTGAGGTTTAAAGCTCTTTTCACCTCTTCGAGGGGTGAGGGACGTCTTTTTACCATCTCGAGGAGCCTTTTTTCCACCTCCCCCGCGCGGGAGGGGATTCCCTTTATATCCTCGAGGCGTAGGTAGTTGTAGCAGACTATGTCGGTTTTGGGATAACCGACCCTCTTTGCGATATCGAGCAGTTCCTCCTCCGAAAGACCTCTCACGTTGTAGGCGGGGGGGCGCACCACCGTGTTGAGCTGCCACCGGTCGGGCTTTAGGCGGTGAACCCATTTCCCAATTTTTTCAACCTCTTCGGGAGTGTCGTTAACACCTTTCACAAAGAGGGTTTCGAGCCAAATTTCCCCCCCGAAGTGGTCTTTGAGTTTTTGAAGCCCCTCGAGGACTTTTTTCGCCGTCAATCCCCGCGCGGGGTGGTTTACCCTCTTGAAGACCTCCTCCGAAACCGCATCGAGGGAGGGGGAGACCAAATCGAACCACCTTAGGTCTCTTAAAACCTCTTCCATGTGGAGGGTCGAGGCATTTGTCAAAAGCGCCACCTTGAGGTCGGGACGGAGTTCCTTTACGAACCTCGCAATCTCGCCAAACTTTGTGTGGAGGGTCGGCTCCCCGTTTCCCGAAAGGGTTACATAATCGACGTAAAAGCTCTCATCCCTTAGTAGGTCTTCCAGTTCCCTCTTAACCTCATCGGT
>JALVTI010000017.1 GCA_027035985.1 Aquificales bacterium
CCCCGAGTCCCTAACAATGGGGATAGGGGGTAGTAGGCAAGGTTTAAACCTTGCAGGGGTGGACGGAGAAAGGGTTTTTAGCATCAACTGAAACATTTCTTCAAGTTTTTGCCCTTTCTCCGTTCCTAGAAGAGCAAAGGTCTAAAAAGGAAAGCTAAACCTATGCAAATAACCCGCTTCCACATAATAACTCAAAAAATTCCTACCAAATACTATCCACTCTTAAAGAAGCTTAGGCTGGAAGCGGGTAAAATTTGGTCGGATAGCCTTAACCTTTTCTTTGAACTGTTTAAACAAACGGGAAAAATTCCTAAAAAATCTCAAATCCAAAAGCTCGTTAAATCTCCACTTTCGCATTCTCAAACCACCCAAGCCATTCAGGATAGGTTCTTTGGAGCTTTAAAAAGCTACTTTAAAAACAGGAAACTAAACCCTAACGCCAAACCTCCAAAACCGAGAAAGTTTTATAACCTCATTTGGAAAAACCAAGCTATTCGCTATAAAAACGGAAAAGTTCTTTTGCCTCTATCGAGAAAAAGCGGAATAGCTCTATCTATACCACTAAGAAAAAGGAAACGGGAATATTTAGAGGATTTGTTAAGTTCTGGAGCTCAGATAAGACAAGCGGAAATAGTTTTTAAGGGCTTTGAATACCGTTTAATTCTGCTGGTTAAGGAAACGGTTGAAATAAACCCTCCCGATAGAAATAAGGTTGTGGCTCTGGATTTGGGAGAAATTCACCCATTTGTAAGCTTTGATGGAGAAGAGGTTTTAATTTGGAATGGAAGGCTTCTAAGGAGTTATAAACAGCTGAGGCTAAAGCTTATAGTCTTGAAACAAAAGCTATTGGCAAAGAAGCAAAAAGGGAGCAGAAGGTGGGAAAGGGTTAAAAGGAGCTTAGACAGGCAAATAGTGAAGGTAAAGAGGAAAATAGAGGATTTGGAACACTAGTTAACAAAAGCATTTGTCAAATACTGTAAAGCTAAAGGGATAGGGACGGTGGTAATAGGGAAACTAAAAGGAATAAGAGAAAGGGCAAAATACAGCAAGAATGCGAACCAAAAAATCCACTTAATGTGGAGATTTAATAAGCTATTGCAAAAGTTGAGGTATAAGCTTGAGGATGAGGGCATAGTGGTGGTGGAAGAAAATGAGAGCTACACTACCCAACTATGCCCTAAATGTGGAAATAGACATAAGCCCAAAAACAGAAACTATGTTTGTCCTGCATGTGGCTTTAGTTACCATAGGGACGGGGTAGGGGCGATAAATCTATTTAGGAGGTTTATGGAAAAAGTATCGGGGAGATTAAAGCTCCCCGTAGATGGTATTCGTTAACCCCCGAGCGAAGCGAGGGGTGCTATCGTGACTGACACGCCCTCGGGGTGTGAAATACTCCCCGAGTAGCTCAGGGTGGGTTCTACCTACCCTGAGAAACCCCTCACTTTAGTGAGGGGAGTGTCATCTTATGGGTTGGGGAATAGGGAACTTATCTATTCCCCCTTGGTCGCTTTCCCTTCTTATCTGTGATAAGGGATTTCCAGCAACCGTTTTCTATAAATCCACTTTCTGATAGCTTCGTGGCTAACCTTATAGCCTAGGTGTTGAAGGAAGAAGGAAATAGCTCTACCTCAAAGGGTTATATTTCTATCACCTCCCCGGCACGGGCGTTCACAAAAAAATTGCCAAAGACGTCGGCAAAAATTTGTCTGTTCTCATCCCCCGTGCAGTGGCACGGGGCTACCCTCTTTACACCCAAATGCAAAAGCTCTTCCGCTACGGCGATAACGGTTATCTCGTCCGCCCCGAAGAGGTGAAAGCCGCCTATAATTAGTTCGGGCGGTTTTTTCGTCAGCTCTATAGCCCTTCGGGTAATCTCGACTATCCCCGGATGGGCGCAACCGACCACCAAAATGTATTTGTCCCCCTCAAAGGCTATAAGGGAATGCTCGTAGAGGTTCTTTATTCCTGTTTTCATTCCACCCGTAGAGAGGAAGTTTTCGGAAAACCTGTAGGGTTCCCTTACGAGGGATACCTGATGACCCCGTTCCGCCAATTGGGAGATATAGACTTTCGAAAACCCGTCGGGGATTAGGAAATGTTTTCCCCTCGTGGTGTAGGCTATATCGAGCGCACTCCCTATGTGGTCCCAATGGAAGTGGGATAGAAACACGTGTTGGAAGTCGTCGAAGTTTATCCCCAACCTCTTGGCGTTGTGAGTCCAAATTTTGCAACTGCTACCGGTGTCGAAGAGGACTTTTTCACCTTTAGAGGTCTCTATTAGCGCGGAAAACCCCCACGCGGGTTTAAAACCCTCCTTTGCCAGGTTGTCGAAGATAACGGAAATTCTCATTCCAAACCCCTCGGGGGATTAAATTTAGTTTCTTTCCAAAGATGGAAGGGGAATATTTCAATTACCTCTTGGAGTTATCGTTTTTGGGAACCGGTTTCCACGGGTGGCAGTATCAACCGAATGTCCCAACCGTTCAGGGTGAGCTCTTAAAGGCTATAACCCGCCTCTTTAAGGTCGAGTGGGTTCCCCTAATAGGTTGTTCGAGAACGGACGCCGGCGTCCACGCGGAGCAGTTTTTCGCCAACTTCAAGGTGGATAAATACATAGAACCCTACAAGGTTTTAAAGGCTCTAAACGGAATGCTCCCGCCCCAAATAGCGGTTAAGGGTGTCTCTTTAGTCCCTTTGAGTTTCAATTCCCGCTTCGCGGCTAAGGGAAAGATTTACCGCTACCTTATATGGAATAATCGGATAAGAAACCCCTTTCTGCTCGACAGGGCTTGGCATATACCTTTTCCCCTCGATGTGGGGGCTATGGAGGAGGCGGCTAAATACTTTGTCGGCAAACACGACTTTACCACCTTTGCCAAAAATGACGAGGGGAGAAATCCCGTTATCGAAGTTGAATATTTGCAACTGCAAAGGGATGGCGATTTAATAGAGATACGAATAAAGGCGACACATTTTTTAAGGTATATGGTGAGACGAATAGTGGGCACCTTGGTGGAAATAGGGCTGGAAAGGTTGAAACCCCACGAGGTAAAGGAATTACTGGAGAAAAGAGACCCATCGGCGGCACCCTACAACGCCAAACCCCACGGACTCTATCTGTACAAAGTGTTTCTTTAAAAGGAGTTAGTAAATGGGTTTTAACGGGGGAAGGACAGTAAGTAGAAAACTCCTACACAAGTTGGTACTTTTGACATTGCTAATAGTGTTTGCCAGTATTTTATTTTTCTACGAATCGGCGAAAGAGCGGTATTATGCAGAAGTAATCAATTACTCCGGAAAGGTAAGGGGTGGCATACAGAGGGTTGTAAAACTTTACTTTGCAAAGGATTTTTCAACCCTAAAAGAGGCGGAAAGAGAGGTTGAAAAGGATTTAAAAGTTCTCGAAAGGGATATCGAATATATAAAGCTTCCCATAATAGATTGGGATAAGGATTTTTCTCCAAAAGTAGTAGTTTCCTGTTGGGAAAAGCTCAAGGGGAAGTTGGTTATACCTCTTACACCAGAGGTGGAAAAAGAAGTTTTATACCTTTCGGAGGCTTGTTGGAAAAAAGCCAATACCCTTACAGACTTTTATGGAGCAATAGTTTCCTGCGATTTGTTTGTTTTAAATCTCTTCTACGCACTCGTATTGGGTAGTTCTTTAGCTTTAATTTTCCTATTGGGGAGAATAGTTGTTGTCGATATAAACCGCCGATTGGAAAGAAGGGCTAATTTTGACCCCTTAACGGGAGCACTAAATCGCGGTGCTTTCCTCGAGATGTTTGACTATATTTCTTCCATTCCTCTAAATTACCCCATTGGGCTAATAATTTTCGACCTCGACGACTTCAAAAAGGTTAACGATACTTACGGACACAAGGCGGGGGATATAGTCCTACAGGAGGTTGCGAAAGCCGTTAGACGAAATATTAGAAAAAGTGACCTCTTTGTGAGATGGGGAGGGGAGGAATTTATCGTATTGCTACCCCGCACGGACTTAAAGGGTGCCGAAAAAGTTGCCGAAAAATTGAGGAAAGCTATAGAAAGCCTAAATATAGAGCCCTACGGGGTAAGGATTACCGCAAGTTTTGGTGTAACCGAAATCCTTCCCGGTGAAACACTCGATAACGCTCTGGAAAGGGCGGATAAAGCTCTCTACAAGGCAAAGAATCTGGGGAAAAATAGGATGGAGGTGGAAACTCCTAAGTCGATTCCATAAGTTTTTTAAATTCCTTGAATATATAATAGCTATCGTGGGGTCCCGGCGAGGCTTCGGGGTGATATTGAACGCTCATAATGGGCAGTTTCCTATGCCTCATCCCCTCCAAGGTGTTGTCGAGTAGGTTTATGTGGGTTATCTCCACCTCTTTGGGAAGGGTATTTTCATCCACCGCAAAGTTGTGGTTTTGCGCGGTTATCTCAACATGACCGGTTAGGAGGTTTTTAACCGGGTGGTTCCCACCGTGGTGTCCGAATTTTAACTTATAGGTTTTCCCTCCTAAAGCAATTCCTATAATCTGATGCCCCAAACAGATACCCATAACCGGTTTTTTCCCAAAAAAGTGTTTGGCAACCTCTATCCCATATAGGACATTTTCCGGGTCACCGGGACCGTTCGATAGGAATATCCCGTCGGGGTTTAGCGCCTCTATCTCCTCAAAGGGCAGGTTGGGGGGCAAAACGGCTACCCTGCAACCTTCCGAAACGAAGCGGCGGAGTATGTTGTATTTGACGCCAAAGTCGATAACGGCTACCAGGGGGCGGTCGTTGAGCTTCTTCCTGTATCCCTTATACAAATCCCAGTCGGCTATGTCCCAATAGTAAATCTCGCGGGTGGCGACTTGCGAAACCAAATCCTGTTTGGAGATGTCGGGAATGTTTCGCGCCTTGTTAACCACTCTTTTGGGGTCGAGGTCTTCGGTGGATATAACCCCCTTTATAACCCCCCTTTCCCTAATCTTTTTTACGAGTGCGCGGGTGTCTATCCCCCATATGCCGACGACGCCGTATTCCCTTAGGTAGGTGTTTAAATCCTTTTTCGCCCTCCAGTTGGAGACCACGGGCGATAGTTCCTTTATGACAAAACCGTTGACCTGAACTCGGTCGCTCTCCACATCCTCGTTGTTTACGCCGTAGTTTCCTATTTCGGTGTAGGTCATGGTGACTATCTGTCCCTTGTAGGAGGGGTCGGTGAGTATCTCCTGATATCCGGTCATGGAGGTGTTGAAAACAACCTCTCCGCCGGTTTCCCCCTCGGCGCCGAGCGAATACCCGAAAAAGACCGTTCCGTCCTCCAGACCTAAAATGGCGGGTTTGAACATCCTAAAAAGGGTATAGTTTAACCACACTCCCAAAAGTGGTTTTTAAAACCTCTCCCCAATTTGGGATTTAAAACGGCAACAATCCCCCGAGGGGTTCTTAATATTTTCAAATACTGCAATGGCTAAAGATAAGAGATGTTGCTTCTGCGGTGCCTACGAAAGTGAGGTCGATTTCCTAATAGAGGGTCCCGAAGAGACTTATATATGCGACCGCTGTGTGGTCGGTTGTTACGAGATACTTCAGGAGTATAGGAAAAACGAAAATCAAACCCTTTCGGAGGAGTTGGAATACCTCCCCACCCCGCAGAGGATAAAAGAGATTCTCGACCAATACGTGGTAGGTCAGGAGAGGGCTAAAAAAATCCTATCGGTGGCTGTTTACAACCACTACAAGCGTATTCTCCAAAAGGAGAAGGGACTTTCCCCCGACGATGTGGAGATTGAAAAGTCCAACATACTCTTAATAGGTCCCACCGGTTCGGGAAAAACCCTGATGGCGAGGACGCTGGCGAAGATTTTGAACGTTCCCTTCGCAATAGCCGACGCCACATCGCTGACCGAGGCGGGTTATGTGGGTGAGGATGTCGAAAATATATTGGTGCGGTTGCTCCAAGCCGCCGACTACGACGTTGAGAAAGCCCAAAAGGGTATCGTTTACATAGACGAAATAGACAAGATTGCCCGAAAGAGCGGGAAAAACCCCTCGATTACGCGGGATGTGAGCGGTGAGGGCGTCCAACAGGCTCTTTTGAAGATTGTCGAAGGTAGTATAGTCAACGTTCCCCCCCAAGGGGGTAGAAAACACCCCAACCAGGAGTTTATTCAGATAGATACGACCGATATCCTCTTTATAGCGGGCGGCGCCTTTGTGGGTCTCGAGGACATCATCAAACGCCGTGTTGGAAAGAGTGCGGTCGGTTTCGAAGCCGACGTTAGGAAGTTGGAGGAGACCGAAGACCTCCTGAAGTTGGTAACGGTCGACGACCTTATAGAGTTCGGGATGATTCCCGAATTCCTCGGAAGGTTTCCGGTAATAGCGACCTTAGACCCCTTAAAGGAAGAGGATTTGGTTAGGATACTCGTGGAGCCGAAAAATGCGATTATCAAGCAGTATCAAAAGCTCCTAGCAATGGACGGGGTCGAGCTGGAGTTCACCGAGGGCGCCCTTAGGGAAATAGCGCGAGAGGCTATAAGGAGAAAGACCGGGGCGAGGGGTCTGAGGGCTATCGTCGAGGAACTGATGACCGACGTTATGTTCGAAGTACCTTCGAGAAAGGATATTGCGAAGGTGATAATCGACGAGGAGGTGGTAAAGGGGCTAAAACCTCCCATTTACGTGCCCAAGGTGGCGGTTTAATCTCTCTTAACCTTTTTCCCCGAAGGGGCTACCGATGTTTACCGGATTGGTCGAAGATGTCGGAAGGGTTGCGGATATAAGGCGGGGTGCGTCAAACACCCGTTTGGCTGTGGAGACAAAGCTAAAGGGTATAAAGGTAGGCGACAGCGTGGCGGTAAACGGCGCCTGCCTGACGGCGGTTGAGATAAGGGGCAACACCCTTTGGTTTGACGTTTCTAGGGAGACCCTCGAAAGGACAAATTTGAGGTTCCTCCAAAGGGGCGATTTCGTAAACCTCGAAAGGGCTCTCACTTTGGAAAAACCTTTAGGGGGTCATATAGTTCAGGGACACATCGACACCTTGGGGAGGATAGAGGAATTGAAACCTTTGGGGGAACATCACCTTCTGAAGCTCCGTTTTGAGGAAAGGTTTTCCGTTTATACGGTGGAAAAGGGTTCTCTAGCGGTCGATGGGATAAGCCTCACGATTAACCGCGTCGGCGACGGGTGGGTTGAGATAAACGTCATTCCCCACACCTTTGGGGAGACAAATCTCAAATACCGCAAGAGGGGGGACTTCGTAAACCTCGAATTCGACATTTTCGGGAAATACGTCGTCAACTACCTCCAAAGGGTGGGTAGGAAGTTCGACACCCTAAGGGATTTTCTGAACCTAGGATAGTCCCTATGAAGGTTTTTCAGATTGTCGGATACCACAATTCGGGAAAGACCACCTTGGTGGAGTTCCTCGCGGAGGAGCTGAAAGAAAGGGGCTACCGCGTGGGGTATGTAAAGCACGACCCGAAGGGGAAGGGTATCACCGATAAGGAGGGGTCGGACACCCACAGGGTAAAGCCCTTCACCGAAAAAACCGCCCTGGTTTCGCCGGGGTGTTTGACCCTTTGGTGGTTTAAGGATTTTTCACTCCGCGAGGTTTTGAAATTTTTCGAAGACCTCGACGTGGTTCTGGTGGAGGGCTTTAAGACCGAAAGGGGTTTCCCGAAAATTGTGGTTGGGGAAATAGAGGACGACCTCGCGGGGAGGGAGGAAATTATTTTCCGCGTAAGGGGAGGGAAGGACTACAAAAGGGTTCTCGAAGAGATTTTGAAAGCTTTAAAATCCTAATTGAGATGTTTTTTGTAGAAATAGCGCCCGATTACTATATAAATGCCTACCAAATAGGGCAGTTTAGGCTAATTCATTCCCCCGAAAGGGGCGGTTTCGTGTGGGTTTTTACCCTTATTTCGGGAAAGGTTTTATTTTCCATTCCCTTCAATTCCCGAGAAGAGGCGGAAAGGTGGTTGGGCGAAAACTTCGGAAGGGTGAAAATCCTCTCTCCCACACTTAAAGAGCGCCACGTAGGATATAGACCCGAGTGAGGTTTTATCATCTTATTTCCTTGTAATGGAAAGGATTGACGGAAGGGAACCGCAACAGCTACGCCCCACCCGTATCCAAAGGGATGTGAATATCTACGCCGAAGGCTCCGCCCTCATCGAAATGGGAAATACCAAGGTTTACATAACCGTTTCGGTGCAGGAGGGTGTGCCGCCCTTCTTAAAGGGGACGGGGCAGGGTTGGCTCACCGCGGAGTATTCCATGCTTCCCCGTGCGGGACATACGAGGAGTTTCCGCGAGCGGGGGGGTAAGATTTCGGGTAGAACGCAGGAGATTCAGCGCCTCATAGGTAGGGCTTTGAGAAGTGTCGTAGACCTCTCCAAACTGGGCGAGCGCACCCTGTGGGTGGACTGCGACGTTCTCCAAGCCGACGGTGGGACGAGAACGGCTTCGATAACGGGGGCTTGGGTTGCCGTTGTCGACGCGCTGATAAAACTCAAGGAAAGGGGAGAGATAGAAGAGGTTCCCCTAAAGGATTACCTCGCCGCCGTAAGCGTGGGCAAGGTGGAGGGGCAACTGCTCTTAGACCTAAACTACGAAGAGGATTCCAAGGCGCAGGTGGATATGACAGTGGTCGCAACCGGTAGCGGTAAGCTTGCCGACGTCCACGCTCTGGGTGAGGAGGCGGTCTTTTCCCGTCAGGAGTTTGAGGATATGTTAACCATGGCTCTCGACGGAATAGAGCAATTGGTAAACCTCCAAAGGGAGTTGGTTAAAAAAGACCCCGAAAGGGGTTGGATTAAAACCGACCGCAAAGAGGTATCTCTCGGTTAATAATTTCCCTTTTGGGAGAAAATTTTTTCCTTCTCCTCCGAGGGTGTTTTCTCAATAATTTTCACAAAGTATGGAAGACATCCTCCTGTCGAAGTTGAAGGGAACCCCCATCGGTGCCGCCCTCGGTGCGGCTATGGGAAAAGCGGTTCACGAAATACCCGCAAGGGACGTTTACGACTATTTCGGAAAGCCTATAACAAACTTTTCGAAATCCCATCCCTCGTCACCCTACGACTTCCTACTGCCGGAGGAGGTGCCCGCCGAGGTTTTCCTCCTAAAGGTGGTGTTGGAAACCCTCGTGGAGGCTAAGGGTTTCGACCCCTATCGGTTTGCTGCCAAACTGGTCGCCTGGCTGGAGGAGGGGGAGGTTCACCGCTATTTAAACCCCACCCTGCTGAACGTCCTAAGGGCTCTAAAGGAGGGCGAACCTCTGGAGGAGGTTTACCTAAAGAGTTCCTCCATAAGTGCGATACTCCACACGGTGGCTATGGGTATGTGGCACTATGATAACGCCACCCTCGCCGCCGAAGGGGCTCGCCTTATGGCGCTCGTCCTCGCGAGGGGTAGGGAGATAGAGGAGGGAGCCCAAATTATAGGCGCCGCAACCGCCCTCCTCATAGAGGGGGAGATAGACCTCTCGGAGGAAAATGAAAAATACCGACTTTTGGAGGAGATAGCCGACAGCTGTCCCGAATTGGTCGAGGGTAAAAAATACCTCCAAAGGGTGGAGGAGGCTCTGAAGAGAAACCTAAAGCTGGAGGAGGCTATAAATTTCTTCGGAAATGGGGAATACGTTTGGGAGAGCCTACCCCTGGCGCTCTATCTAACCTTAAGGGATATCCGATACCCGCAGAGGGCTTTCCTAAACGCCGTAAACTCCTACGGGGATTTCGGCGGTGCCACGGCGGCGGTGGGTTTTCTCGTCGGGGCGTGGATAGGCGCCTATTGGGGAATAGAGGTCTTTCCCCCCGAATGGGTCGAAAAGGTTGAACTCTCCAAAGAGCTAATCCAATTGGCGGAAAAAATATACGAATTACTAACCTCCTAAAGGGGAGGGGTTAAAGGGAAACCCTCAAGGGGCTTTGCAGTTTTTTTGCGCTTCCTTCAATAGTTTTTTCACCCTGTTTATTATGCCCGGTTCGGGTTCATTTGTTAGGGTGTATAACCTCTTAAGGGAGGTTTTCAAATAATTGACAGCCTCGCAGGGTTTCCCTTCGCCGAGAAGTAGAGCCCCTACGTGGTAATTCAAAACTGCATCTTTTGGAGCTATTTTTAACGCTTCCTTTAGGTATTTCTCCGCAATAGCGAAATTTCCCATTAAATAGTAAGCCCATCCCAGGCTGTCGAGATAAGCGCCATTTTTGGGAGATAATTTTAGCGCCTTTTTCAGAAGTTCAATCGCCTGCGGAGCCGCATCCTTACCCCTCAAAAGTAAAAGGGTGTAGGCGTATACATTGAGAAAATCGGGGTTTTGCGGAAATTTTTGAATAGCCCTTCGGGAATATTTTGCGGCAAGGCTTAAACCTCCAAGTCTGAAAAAGGTATCTATAACTACTCCGTAGGAGTTAGATTGAGGATTTAGTTCCAGGTATTTTTCCGCCAATAAATCCGCCTGTTGGGGAGATAAGGGGTAAAGGTAGTTAAGCAATTTAAAAATATCCCGAAGGGTTAAAGATTTCAAAACTTTGTCATTCCAATTGTATTGGTAATAAAACTTTAGGGCGAAATAGCCCGGTAAGAAGACGGGGGCAAGCCTATTGTCGTCTACCCTTTTGAGGAAACTAAGAGCTTTTTTATAGTTCCCTTTTAAAGTTTCGTAATAGGATTTCACCAGTAAAAGGAGGGGGTTGTCCCCGTATTCCTCCAATAGGTTGTTTATAAGTTTTTCCTCGTCGGGTTTGAGTTTTTTTTCTTTCCGCAGTTCGGTTAACCAATACAGGGTTAAATAGGGAATATCCTCCTCTTGGGGGTAGGTTAAAGCTTTTTCCAAAGCCCTACCGAAGGTTAGAATTGCATTATCCCACCCGGTTAGGTGGGTTATATAGAGCATTTTTTCAAGACTGGAGGGATTATCCGTAAATAAATCGGCAATTTTTTCCGCCAATAATTCCCTTCCCCTAGGGGTATATAAAAGGGCAAACAGCTCCACATTTTCCTCAAAATCGGATTGTGGAGATTTTTCCGACCCAAAAATATAAAAGCTTTTCAATATGTCACCCTTTACAAAATAGGCATAAGAAAGAAGGCTTCCCAACTTCCTGTCGGAAGGGTACCTTTTGTAACCCTCTTCGAGGACTTTTAAAGCTTTATCGTATTTTTTCGAAGCCAATAGGTAGCCTCCCAACCATCGGTAGTATTCGGGGCGCGGGTCTATCTCTATAAACCTTTGGAGTAAATGTTCCGCTTCCTCTTCCTTTCCAAGGACGGGTGCCGAGAATAATGTTCCCCTCAACATTTGGGTAATTTTTTCGTCATTCGGATTTTTCTCGTGGATATAAAAGAGCAACCAAGCCGATAACTCCCAATCTTGGGGGAAATTAACCTCTTTTGCGGCGAGTTGAAGAATAATTTGGGGAGCCAAACCGGAACGAAAAATTTCCACCGCAAGGTTCTTAAATTTTTCTACATCTCCATTTAAGTAAGCAATTAAAGCCTTAACTTCCTTTGAAAGTATTTCCGAATTTTTCAAGATTTTTCCTTTGGGAGAATTTAAAAAGGATTCCAATTCCTTCAGGAGTTTTAAGTTTCGGGTAGAAAAGGCATCCTCTAAAAGGTCGTTAAATGTTATCCCGTTTGGAGTGTTTGTTAAAACCTTGCCGCAAAGGGGGATTGCGCGATTGTATTCTCCTCCTATGGAGGAGTAATGACACAAAATAAATTCCGCCACCTGCTGGGGGTTCTGAAATGATATTTGAGGAGACAAAAGCGGCATAAAACTTAAATAAAACCACACCGATAGGTGAGAATGTTTTTCTATGCCTTTGAGAGTGGAAGGGGAGCTTAGGGTTCCCTCCGATAAATCGATTTCCCACCGCGCCATTATTATCGGTAGCCTCGCCGATGGAGAGGTTAGGGTTAAAAATTGGCTCCGCTCCGCCGATACACTCGCGACACTAAATATATACCGCGCCTTGGGCGCCCGTATCGAGGAGCTATCCCCCACCGAGTTGGTCGTGAGGGGAGGGGGGCTATTTTCCTTTAGAGAGCCAACCGACATACTAAACGCCGAAAATTCGGGGACGACAACCCGTTTAACCCTGGGGGTATTGTCGGCACAACCCTTCTTTGCGGTCTTAACGGGAGACGGCTCACTGCGCCGCCGCCCTATGCTGAGGGTGGTAAAACCCCTTAGGGAGATGGGCGCCACGATAGACGGAAGGGAGGAGGGAAACCTTTTACCCATCGCCGTTAGGGGTGGAAGGCTAAAGGGTATCTCATTCTTCAACAAGAAAGCTTCCGCCCAGGTAAAGTCGGCGTTGCTACTCGCCGGTCTCCACGCCGAAGGTATAATTGAGGTCGAAGAGCCTTACCTATCGCGCGACCACACCGAAAGGATGCTCCAGCTCTTCGAGGTCGATTTAACGGTTATCCCCGCCGAAGGCGGGATATTGGTCAAATTAAGGGGTGGACAGCAACCCAAAGGGGATAAAGATATCTTTGTGCCCGCCGACCCGTCGAGTGCCGCCTTCTTCGCCGCCGCCGCCGTTTTACTGCCCGGCTCGAAGCTCCTTTTAAAGGATGTTTTGATAAACCCCACCAGGGACGGGTTCTTTAGGAAACTCAAAGAGATGGGTGCGAATATCGAATACACCAATGTGAGGGAACTTTCGATGGAACCTATAGCGGATATATACGTCGAATACTCGCCCAACTTGAGGGGGGTAAGGGTCTTTCCCGAAGAGGTTCCGGCGGTGATAGACGAACTTCCCCTCCTGGCGGTGGTGGCAACGCAGGCGGAGGGAGAAACCCGCATAGAGGGGGCGGCGGAACT
>JALVTI010000018.1 GCA_027035985.1 Aquificales bacterium
TCCTTTATAAGGACAGGGCTGTTCCCATAAATAACATTCCTTTTTAAGTCCAAAATTACCTTATTTGTAGTTACAGTTGTAAGCTTTCCCTTATGAATGAAAGATATAAATACATTCCTTTGTAAAAGAATTTCTTTCTTTTTAAAAAAGATTTGAGCCATTTCAGCAAAAGCTTCTAGCTTAAAAAGTTTGCTTTTAGCAAAAAAATTATCAATATGTATAGATTTATTATTAATAAATACCGCTCTGTCTCCTCCTATTATCCACGTAAGTTTTTTATTTCTGAAAATGTAAAACTTTACCTGTTTGGCTAAGGCTTTGCTAAAAGTTCTAAATTCTAATGAAAAATTTTTTTCAATATAGAAAAAACTAAATTCAAAGGAAGCTATTGCTAATAAAAAAAGTAATGTAATTAATAATAAGTATCTCATAATTGACTCGTATTATGTCAGTACCTTATAGAGAATTTCTATGTAATAATTTTATATTCCTTGATGGCAAATCTTCTCCTTCTAAAGAACCTTTTACCAGACTTATACAAAGTTATGGGAACTCCTTCAAGGGTTTTGATAATATCTCCTTTCAAAACACCGTTTGGTTATTTGGAAGCCATTGTTGAAGAGGAAAATGATAAATTCATTATAGAAAATGACGCTCTTCCGGGACAATTTGAATTATTAGATTTATCAGATGCTCTCAAAAGGGTAAAAGATTTTTCTCTTTTACCTATTAAAGTAGAAGACGAAAAAATTTTTGTAGAAATTCCTAAGGAGGGGAACCATTACGATTTAATAAAATTAGCCAAAACTATTGATTCCTTTATTAAGGATTTGTATGATTTTGTCAGAAATATTTTATATATAGAGGAAGTTAAGCGAAAATTGAGTGGAATAGATGCCTTAATCTTTCGATTGGAGAGCTTAAAAGAAGAGGAAAAGGAGAAAAAAAAGGAAAAAGCGGAAAAGTTAAAATTTGAAATCATAGATTTATATTCAGAAATAAAAAATTTATTGGTAGATATAGAAAAACTGGTTCAATCTAGAAACTATCTAGAAGCCGATAAAAAACTTAATGAGGCTATACAGAAGTTAGGTTTATTAGACCATTTAAGAGATGAATATAAAAAACTTACCGGAAAAAGTATATACGAATTCCATACAGAGGTTTTAAGAAATAACCTTTTTGCCCTTAAAGAGGAAATAAAAGAGGTTTAATTAATTACCTCTCTTTTTTCTTCTTTAAAAACACAGCTTCGTCTTTAGGTATTAACCATAAGTAATCTTTTGCATAAGTTTCCAATGAAATATCTTTGTAAAGAAGAATAAATAAATATTCAGCTTTCAATTTATTATTTTTTTCCTTTTCTTCTGCTATAATTCGCTTTAATCCTTCGATACTTCTTTTATATTCAGAAATCTTATCGAGATTATTTTCGGAAAAAAACAAATTTTTTAGGAAATAAAAAAAAGAGAAGCTAAAGAAAACCAATAAAAGTATATCTACAAAATTTTTCCAAAATTTAGACATATATTTACCTATTTTTCAAAAATTTCCTGTATTGGTCTATGCCTTTGAATACGGCAACCTCTGCGAGGTAGTCCTCTATGCGGAGTAGTTCGTTATATTTCGCGGTTCTTTCACCCCTAGCGGGGGCACCGGTCTTTATCTGACCGCTGTTGGTGGCAACGGCGAGGTGGGATATGAAGGTATCCTCCGTCTCACCGGAGCGGTGGGAAATTATGTAGGTGTAGCCATTTTCCTGCGCCATTCTAATGGTGTCGAGGGTTTCGGTAACCGTTCCTATTTGGTTTAGCTTGATGAGTATCGAGTTGGCTATCCCCTCCTCTATTCCCCTTTCGAAGATTTTGGGGTTGGTGGTGAAGAGGTCGTCGCCAACCAGTTGAACCTTCTTGCCGAGCCTTTTGGTTATAAGCTTCCAACCCTCCCAGTCGTTTTCCGCCATGGGGTCCTCTATGGAAACGATGGGGTAGTCGTTAATCAGGCTCTCGTAGTATTCGACGAGCTCCTCGGCGGTCAGCTCCCTACCCTCTATGCGGTATTTGCCGTTTTCGTAAAATTCGCTGGAGGCGGCGTCGAGCGCGAGAAGGACATCCTCACCCGGTTTGTAATTTGCCTTCTCGATAGCCTCCATTATGAGGTCTAGCGCCTCCCTGTTGGAGTTCAGAGAGGGTGCAAAGCCTCCCTCGTCCCCCACGTTGGTGGAGAACCCCTTTTCCTTCAAAACCTTTTTCAGGGTGTGGTAGACCTCCACCCCGCAACGGAGGGCTTCGTTAAACTCGTCCCCGAAAACGGGGATAATCATGAACTCCTGCAGGTCGAGGTTGTTGTCGGCGTGGACGCCGCCGTTGATGATATTCATAAGCGGGTCGGGCAAAACCCTTCCGTGCTCGCCGCCTAGGTATTTAAATAGCGGCTCTCCCCTCTCCTCGGCGACGGCGCGGGCGAAAGCCATGGAGACCGCAAGTATGGCATTGGCGCCCAGTTTCGATTTGTTTTCCGTCCCGTCGAGCTCGATTAGAAGCTCGTCCAATTCGGCTTGGTTTTCTATGTCGAGACCGATAAGTTCCTTGGCTATGACGGAATTGACGTTGTCGACCGCCTGCAAGACGCTCTTTCCCAGGTAGTAGTGGGAGTTTTTGTCGCGGAGTTCGAGAGCCTCGTTTTCACCGGTCGAAGCCCCGGAGGGAACTATTCCCCTCCCTACGGCACCGCTGTCGAGGTAAACTTCCGCCTCAACTGTGGGGTTTCCCCTGCTATCCAAAACCTGTCTGGCGCGGACGTCTATAATTCTCGGCATAGTTTTAGATTTTCCATAAGCCCCAACTTAACATAATTGCTGTAATGCCGAACCCCATTAGTAGGGAAGAGAAGCAGAAACTCCTCGAGGAGATAAAGGAAA
>JALVTI010000019.1 GCA_027035985.1 Aquificales bacterium
TACTTGCTAAAGCCCTTACAGGGGCAGAACTCCAATTTACCAAAATCCAATTAGGAGATGGCGTCTGGGACTCTTCTATTAACCCTGAAGAGCTTACCTCTTTAGTTTCTCCAAAAATAGACCTTCCTATTAATGACCTGTCCATTCAAGGCGACGGAACCGCACGCATTAGAGCGGTTCTCACTAATACCGGTCTCCAAGAGGGTTTCTTTACCCGTGAATTGGGAATATTTGCCAAAGACCCCGAAACCGGAGAGGAAATACTTTACTTCGTTAGCTACGCTTCCAACCCCGACTATATTCCCGCGGATGGGGTTACAAAGATAGAGGATGTTATAGATGTTTACACCGTTATAGCCAATGCCCAGAATGTAACAGCGGTTATCTCCGATACGGTAGTAATAGCAACTAAAGAAGATATACAACAACACAATACCTCCGCAGACGCGCATCCGGATATTAGGCAGGCTATACAAGACGCTATAGGGAATTTATCGCAGGAAATAGATACCAAAGTAGAAACTCACAATCTGGATACGAATGCACATCCAGATATTAGGCAACTTTTGGAGGATTTTAAAGCCCAATTTGAAGGGAATCTCACCGAAAATGGCTACTATAAGCTACCCAACGGGTTGATAATACAATGGGGTTACGCACAAATATCAAATGACTCGAACAATCCTGAAACGCCCACGGAAATACCTTTGCCCATAGCCTTCCCAAATACCGGTTTACAAGTGGTCGCGAACGATGTCGGATGGGGACGGCATATTGTAAGTATATCTTTTAAGGATAACGCTACCCTTCAGGCGTGGTCATACGACCCTGTAAATAACCTATATCCTCCCGTGACGGGTATTCACTGGATTGCAATCGGTTATTAGGAGGAGTTAAATGAAATACGCAATTTTTGATGAAAAAGGATTACCGAAAGTTTTTTTCGACCCTACCATACACAAAAGCATTCCCAAAGACGCTGTGGAAATTTCAGAAGATATTTGGAGAAAATTACTAACAGGGAAATATGCCTATATTGACGGCAAATTAATTGAAATTACAGGGAAAATTTGGGATGGAAAGAAAAAAGTTTGGAGAGAAAAAACCAAAAAGGAAAAGTTAGAGGAATATAAACAGAACAAAATAGCAGGACTAAACCGACGCACAAAAGAGTATATCGCCAAAGTTCTGAAAGAATCAGATTGGGGCGACACCTACGAAGAAGCTCTTAGTGAGCTCCAGAACTCCACTCTGGATACCGAAACTCGCATCCTATATTTTCTGAAATCCAAAATAGCGGATATAACCCTAACCCAAATAAGGGAGAAAATAGCCCTCCACCTCGCGGGGCAATATACAACTGAAGACCTCCAAAAGGAGTTAGAGGAAAAAGGCTTTACCCAAGAGGAGATAGAAAAATTCCTTCCCCTCTTTGCGGAAGCGGCAGAGGTAGCGAGCCTCATCTATTGGACGGAAGAGGTTTGGAAACACGAAGAGGAATTAGAGGGGGCTATCCAAAAAGCGGGAAGTATAGAAGAAATAGACCAACTAATGTCCTCTATCCAATTCCCACCCCCGCCGGGAGGTGAAAGCTAATGAGCTCCTTTACCCGTAAGTTGGTAGTCTCTTTAGAACCCAACGGCAAAAGGTGGAGATTGGAGGAAGATTTTGAATACTACACCAACCTTTTAGGGGAGCGAAGGGTTTTTACGGTTCCTAAAGGTTTTGAAACGGATTTCGCCTCCATACCGAAACCTTTATTGGCTCTTCCCTTTATCCGTTGGCGGGATAAGTTTAACAAAGCGGCGGTTATACACGATTGGCTCTATAGCCGCCAAGAAGTTGGCCGAAAAACCGCCGACCGTATTTTCCTCGAGGCTTTACTCGTTTTAGGGATACCCCGCTGGAAGGCTTACCTCTTTTATTGGGCTGTAAGACTGTTTGGGTGGACGCATTGGAAAAAGAAACCCGTAGGAGGTATACATGCGACCTAATACGGAAATCTGGAAAACTATCCCTATCGTAGGACTTTTACTCCCAACTCTTACAATGGGAGCAGTTCAATTTAGTTGCCCTCAAAAAGGGGTAATAACCATCTGGAAGGTGAAGACCACCACAAATGGGGAAATACTTTGTGTTAAACGAAAGCTCCAATTTAAGGGAGTTATAGCCCTCCCCGACCCCAAGCAGGGGGAGGTTTATACCCTGAAGTGTGAAAAACCTAAAAAGGAGGTGAAGTGATGGACATGTTCAAACTTTTAATGGTTATCCCCGCTTTATCCGCTGAAATCAGCAAAGCTATGGCTGACCGGGAATTAACGATTAAGGAAATCTACGAAATCGTAGACACTACGCTTAGGCAAATTGTCGGAAAAGGATTGGATGAAATCGGATTAGCGGTGAGAAAAGACCCCAAAACGGGAAAAACCAAGGTGGAGTTTGTGGTTTAGGTTTTATCTTTAGTTCTTACCCATTCCCATCCTCCATTGTAAAGAACAAATCCACAAACTCGACAAACCGGATACCAGAATTCCTTATCTTTTTTAATTTCCACATTGCGATATTCCCACTCCTCCGACCAGCAACAAGGGCAAGGAGGTAAACGGCGTGGACCTTCTCCTTCCTCTTCCCGAATAAATATTGTCGGAATCATAACGTCTATTATAGACACAACTTTTACTTGCTTCCTCCTTGGGGACTAATTTTTAGAAACCCCTCTTTTGGTTTATTCCCTATCCGCAAACCCTTGAGCAATGCGGTTTGTAGAACTCCTATAGTGGAACCCATTTTTTAGAAAAACTAACCTACCTCTATCAAAGTTTCTAAAAAATAGGTTCCACCCTTTCCCCGTTTCGGAAACCCGCATCAGAGCGTCCCGATATGTCCCCCCACCTCCCTATATGTCCCGAAACTG
>JALVTI010000020.1 GCA_027035985.1 Aquificales bacterium
TATATCCGTTATAGGTATTAATAGCCTGTATAAACCGACCGAATTGTTTAATGTCCCAAGGAACGGGATTTCGTAGCCGTTGCTCTATGTATTCGGAAAGGCTTACACCTTCATATTTGGCGTCTCTTTTCAACTTCTCTAACAGCTCTGGGTCAAGTGTTATTGAGACTTTCTTTTTCTTTTTCTCTTCTGGTTTCTTAGGTCTCGGCATAAGTTTTTATACTACTAAAATCGTATTTAAATCGGATTAATAATTTGACTATAAAATGTTAGTTGAAAAGTTAAAAGAAGTTTCTACTAACACTTTTTAAAAAACCGGTAGCAAACCGAATTGAATTTAGAAAGTTATAACCCAATTATCATCTTTGTCTTCGTCTTCGTCGGTGGTTTGAGATTGTTTTTCTTTGTCTTGAGGTTGCGTTTCTTCTCTCCATATAGGCACATCTATTCCTATTTTTTCCCCCTGCTGTTTTTCTCTTTTCTTTTCCTCTTCCCTATGCTCTACTTTCTTTTCTTCTCCGCACATTTCATATGCCTTTGCTTCTAGCCACTCATACGGGTTTGCATAATCAAAAAATCCCACTAGTAGTAGAAACTCCAACGCCTGGTTTATCGCCCTGCTTTTGTTTGCACCTACCCTCTTCGCCTTCTCCTCTATCCGCCTCAACAAACCTTCCCTTATCTGTATGGTTTTCCACCCCATTTGTGAGAAATTGTCTCCGATATGTGATAATTTGTCTCCAATTTGTGATAAATTGTCGGCAATTTATGATAATAAGGTAAAGAAAGGATAACCTAAAGGGAGAGGGAATAACTGAACTTAATATTTCAAGGTAAGTTCAAAAAGCTATGAAGTAAAAAGATTATTTCCGATATCTAAATACGCTGTTTTCTTTTGACAAAAGTTGGTTGGCACACAAAACCGATAGTTACGTGCTAACCTTAAAATTCGCTGTAGACCTTAAACATCTCCTCGTCCAAAGTAACGAGCGCGCAACCTTTCTTTTTAGCCTTAACCACTATTAAGGCATCCGCCAACTTATCCAAGGTGGAGTTTTCCCAAAGGCTGAGAGCCGACAAACAATCCGGCTCCAGTTCCACATTTTCCCTTAAAAAGAGCCAAGATACGATGTTCGCCACTTCCGGTTTGGTCTTTCTAAGCCGTGTCTTTAATAGGTAGGAGAGCTCCACCACCACCTCGCAGGGAATAAATACCCTTTCATTAAACAATATGCGCCTTATTTCTTCCTTTAAATCTTCGGGGGCTCTTTCGTCAAAAAGCCTAAAAATTACCGAGGTATCCAATGCCTTTATCTCTTCCATTTTATTCTGATATTTTATAATCTTCAAGATTTACCCTGAAAATCTTGCATTTTTTATGAAAGCTGTTAATATTCCTTGATTAGGAGGAAAAGGATGAGGTTGTTAATAGCCCGACCCAAAAGCGAAAAGGAATTCGCCCTTGCCCGTCTAAAGGTTTACGGTCGGGGGAATATAAACTTGCCCAAAACCTTTTTGGAAACCTTGGGAATTGACTACAAAAGAGGCGGAGAAATTATTGCAGAAGCGAACCCCTTAAGAGGAGAGGTAATTCTCCGAAGGAAACCCCAAATTGAAAACCTGCCTGCAACTTCTTTGGAGAACCTCCGTAGGGAGGAAGCCTATATTTTGAGGGGAGCCCATAGAGAAGCGGAAGATTTTTTTAAGGAGCTGGCGGAAGGTATCAAAGCGGTTTATCCCGACGCACCCTTAGAGGTTGGAACTTTGGAAAACGGGGAGGTCTATCTGAAATTGGGTCCTCGTGAGGTGTTTGAAGAAATCCACCTCTCTTATCGGGAAACACCTCACAAACCGAAAGGAGTTATTACATTGGACGGAGGAATTCCCCAAAGAACCGAAAACGGCTATGAAATCACCCCGCAAATGGAGGAAAACCTTGAATTCATTAAAAGGTTTGTTAAAGGGAAGACTATGGGAAACGGCGGTGTGGAGCTGATAGAGGCTCCAAAATTCACAAGGGGAGAGGCCGTAAAAATAGGACTGTTATTGAGGGAGCTACTGGATAGATTGTTTGTTAAGGAAGCAAGCTTTAAAAGGTAGCCTTACAGTTTTCTAAAAATTCCCTTACCCCTTTTTCGCTTAGTTCAAAAACCTTTAACGGTTTAACACTGATAATGTAAATGTTCCCCTCCCTTCCGACATAGCTCAAAGTTTCAAAGTGTTTCACCTCACCTCTTACGGGGTCTCTTTTAATTACACTGAACCTAAGTTCTTTTAGGGGTTCAACATCCCAAACCTCTACAGACAGGTTATCTTTGTAGACAAATCTGCGGTGTTTAAAAATATTCTTCGGAAGTCTTCCCGCTTCCGCTTCCTTTAAAAGGAATTTCCAAAATTTTCTATTTTGGTATATTTCTCCGATTTTTTCCAAAAGGGATATAAGCAGGTCCGTATTGGCGGGGTGGAAAGAGAGTTTTTCCACTTTGCCTAAGGAAGCGATAAGTTTTTCCAGCTTTATGCGCTCAACCTCTTCCCTAAAGGCTTTCCACAAATCCTGACTTATGTGAAGCTTGCGTCTTTTGCCTTTGCACTGCACCACAAGAGCGGGATATTCGTAGCGTCCCTTAACCCGGTGGTAGGTTATTGAAAGTCCCACCTTTTGAAGGGTCCCGCAAAGCTCAACAATATCGGAACCGAAAATCCTTAAAAGGGCTTCCCGCTCATCGGGGGAAAGGGGCATCGCAGTCCTCCTACCAGTTGGCACATTATTTTGGGAATTGTGTGCCAACTATAGAATTGAAAATTCTAATCTCTTTCACCGTTTTAATATCTTCGAAAATGGAGGTTATAGTGAAAAAAATTTTTTAGGTTAACTTGATATGTTCGTTTATATAGCCTATAATGCAGTAGAATCTTATATCAATATCTTATAGCAGTTAAAAGAAATAATGTAGTTATTCTTTTTTCTCTTTTAATAATCCTTCCTCTTTAAGCCATTCCTCTACCTTTTTAGGTGAAACATTCACAATTTGAGCAATTTTTTCTATCGGCCACTTTGTAGTTTTATACAAATTTATTGCAACTTCCTTTTTAGCTTGCAGATAAAACGGGTCTTTCTCAAGGTCAATAGTGATAGGCATTTTTTCAACCTCCTTCTTTAGGAAATTTAACCTTTTTGGTCTGAGCTTTGCCAGATGAAGAAGCATACTTAACGCTTTCTGTCTTTTTCCTTCTGGCAAATTCAATAGTTTCCTTAAAAGCTCCCTTAAAGTCCTCTCCTCATTTTCTATTCTGCAAAGAACCGAAAGTATCCAATCGCTCGGGTCTTTACTCTCTAAAAGCTTTTGGCAATCCATGTCGTTTAGGTCTACCACCCGGTAGCTGAATTCCAAATTCGGAAGGGTTAGTTTTCCCACCATTTGCCGTAAAGGTTTCTCGCCTACATATACCACTGCTTGGATTGGTGCTTTTTGATAGTTCTCCACTATCAGTCCGTAGTAGTGGAGCATCCTTAACGACATTTTCGGGTCATCGGTAGATTGAATTTCCAAATGGTAAATTTCCCCTCTATGTTCAAACACCAAATCCGCTTCCCTTTCAAACAGCTTGGGAAGTTTTACGTCTAAAAACTTAACCTCGTCCGCTTTAAACTCCTTCTCAAAAACTAACTTGAGAAAATTGACGGGGACATCCTTAAAGAGCTTCCGTAAGGGAATGTCATAGGTTTTCGCCATAGGCTCTAAAGCCCATTTTAAGGGGCTTAGAAGGTTAGCAGTCGCTAAAAGCAGGGTCTAAGAAAGTTCTCTTCTTGATTTTTTTTTAAGACTATATTTACAAAACTTGACAATTTTCACATAAATAGGAAACTATTTATGCTACTTTAGTTAGGAAATCCCTCACAATTTTTAGGCTATTCCCCATCATATAAATTTTTGAAGAAATTAAAGTACCTTGTATATACAAGGTATATGTAAAAATAACAAGGAACGAGAATGAAATTTAAAAAACTTCTAAAAATTTCAGATTTGGAAAAAGAGAATATTGAAGTTGTCTTTTTGTGGGATACGGAAAAGAATCAAAAATTAAAGAGTAGCACTGATAGAAATTTTAAAGGCTTTGAAGATGTAGTTTTAGCCATTTCAGAAGACAGGCTTATAGACATTTTGGATAACCCAAATTATCCTAATCAACTCATTTTAGTAGTGGAAATGGACAATTACATTTATGCTGTTCCTGCTATTTTAGAGATTGAAAGAGATAAAGAAGAGAAAATACTCTTTGTTGAATTTAAAACACTCTATCCGAGTAGGAAATTATTGAAGAAATATAAGGGAGGTACGAAAAATGATTAAGCATTTTGATGATTTTAAAAATGATGAAGAGCTTATAGAAACTTTAGAAGCAGAAATAGAAAGCGGTGAATGGAAAAGTTTAACAGATAAGGAAAAAGAGACATTAAAGAAACTTCTAAAAAAAGGAGCAGAAGCATTTGAAAAGAAGAAAGCTATTAGCTTAAGAATTTCTCAAAGAGATTTGAAATTGCTAAAACGAAAAAGTTTAGAAACCGGTATCCCTTACCAAACCATAATTTCAACTTTAATTCGCCAATATGTAGAGGGAAAAATCAAATTGGAGATTTAAGTCAACCACCCCGCTATGAGTAGCGGGGCTTGACTTTAGGCAGTGGCTACTCCAAAAGGAGATAGCCACCACCAAGGCGGGTTGTTAGCCTGTCCCCTCACAAGGGGCTTATCCTTGTTTTGGGTTAACCCGCAAGGTTTTTAAATCCTGTTATTTTTTGTTTTTAACCTTGCGGGTTGGGGAATAGGGAACCCACCTATTCCCCCTTGTGTTTCCAAAGAACCGACCCGCCTTAACAACTATATTGCAAACAAACTTTTGGAGTTTGCAAGTATTTTTCTCCTTTGGTCGTTCTCCTCCCCCTATCACAGATAGGGGGTTTCCGAACGACAATTTTTTTTCTATGAAGGTATTAACTATAAAAGTTGAGAAACCTAAAAGGGTTGCTGAAACTTTTAAAAACCCTGGGAAAAGCCACCTTTGGGGAAACTTTGAAAGAGGAACAAACAATAACTTTTCCCTCGGTGGAAAAACTGTTTAAAATCCTGACCCCCGCCCGTTGGGAAATAGTTAAAGCCCTTCAGACCCGGGAATTCAAATCCATAAGGGACCTGGCTAAGTTTTTGGGAAGAGATTACTCCAATGTGTGGGAGGATATCCAAATCCTCAACGACCTCGGGATTGTGGAAGTGGAAAAAACCGAGAGGGGTTACAGAGTTGTATATTCCCTACGAAAGGATTGTTGTGGAATTTCCCAAAACCGCGGCGGTTTGAAATTTGTTTTCTTATTTTGGTCTTTGTTTATCCTTTTGAGGTTTATACAATGTATAAACTAAATGGAACAAGTTGTAAAAAAATGGGGAAATAGCTTGGCAGTGAGATTACCCAAAGGAATAGTTAAAGCTCTTAACCTTCAGGAGGGTTCCAAGGTTGAAATTAAATTAGAAGGTGGAAAAATTGTTATTCTTCCAAAAAAGAACCTTAAAGAAATTTTAGACCTTATTTCTCCCGAAAATCTCCACGGCGAAACGGATTGGGGTAAAAGGGAAGGCAATGAGGTCTGGTAAGTTTATCCCCGATAAGGGAGACTTGGTTTGGCTTAATTTCTCCCCTCAAAGCGGACATGAACAGGCGGGTAGAAGACCGGCTATATGTCTGTCCTCAAAGGAGTATAACTCCAAAACGGGTTTAGGTATCTTTTGTCCTATAACCTCTAAGATTAAAGGTTATCCGTTTGAAGTTAAACTCCCCGAAGGTTTACCTATCAAAGGTGTTATCCTTGCAGACCAAATTAGAAATCTTGACTGGAAAGCTCGCAATGCCGAGTTTATAGCCAGAGCTCCGGAAAAAGTCTTAGCGGAAACCTTGGAACTTATTCGTCTCCTATTGTTTTAGACAATGGACTACCTGATAGACCGTTATCTGGAATACCTTTCCCATATCCGGGACCCCAAAACGGTTAAGCAAAAAAGGTATTGGCTAGCCCATTTGGAGAGGTTCGGAACCCTTAACCTCTCAGCCCGGAATCTCGCGGAATTTTTTAGATACCTTAAAGAAAAAGGTCTCAAAGATAACACCATTGAACAAATTCTCCGGGATGCGAGGAAGTTTATTCGGTGGGTTCAAAAGCACTACCCCGAGATGGAGGCTTATTTTGATGACGAAACCTTTGAGGAGATTAAACTGGCTAAAAGAAAAAATCTAAAACCCAAAGATAAAGAGGAAACCTTTACCGAAGAGCAACTCAAGTTCATTTTGGAGACCGCTAAAGATTACGGAATATTTTTTTACTTTACCCTTTTGTTAGCTTATTCCGGTTTAAGGCTTTCGGAAGCCCTGGCGCTAACCGTTAAGGATTTCAACCGAATTTCCGAAAACGTTTGGGAAATAAGGGTCAGGAAAGCAAAATTCGGAAAGGAGAGAACGGCTTATCTGATACTTCTGGAGGAATACATATCCTCTTGGAGGTATTTCATAACTAAAGCCAAGTATCGGAAGGGTTTATGGAGGTATAAATACTCCACCGGAGGGAAGGTTTATACCCTAACCTCCGATAAGGTGGTTAAGTTTTACCTCTGGCTTTCGGAGGAGCTCGCTTTCAAGGTTAACGCCCACAAGTTTAGGAAAACCTTCACCGTTTGGCTACTCAAAAGGGGATTGGATATTGCTTCGGTTCAAAAGCTTTTGGGGCATTCTTCGGCTAAAACCACCTTGGAGTATTACGCTAAAATAACCGAAGAAGATTTAAGAAAACAAGTTTTAAAGATTTCTGGTTAAATTTTAAACTTTTTAACTTTTAAACTTTAAAAGATGTATGAATTTTCGGAGTGGAAAATTTTCTAGATTAAGATAAGGGACTAAGAGAAAAGTTATAAAAATTAGAGCATAATGACCCGTGAGGAGATAGTTAAGAGGCTCTTGGAAATAGCTCTTGGAAATTACTCTTTAGCCGGGAGATACTTTGAAAGGTTCGTTAAAAGGTTTCTTCTTATACATCCCTTCTGGAGGGAAAAATTCCAAACCGTTTGGAGTTGGAAGGAATATCCAAAGCGGGGAAACCGCATAGATACCGGTATAGACCTTGTAGCTTTGGATAAAGAGGAGAATTATTGGGCAATTCAGGTTAAGTTTTATCCGAAGGGAAAGATAACACATAGAGACATATCCACTTTCATAGCCGCCGCGACTCCTGATGAGTTCAAATACAGAATGCTTGTGTATTTGGGAGAGCTTACAAAAGAGGCAGAGGAAACCCTATTAAAGAACAAGGTTTGGATTTTAGACATAGAGGACGAACTTGAGGTTGTAGATTGGAGAAAATTCTCTTGGAGTAAACCCGAAGAAATCCCTCTAAAGGAGAAAAAACAGCTCCGACCCTATCAGAAGGAAGCTATAGAGAGAATCATCAAAGGTTTCCAAAAATATGACCGCGGAAAACTGATAATGGCTCCGGGAACCGGAAAAACTCTAACGGCTTTAAAGCTTGCGGAAAAATTTGTAGGAAAAGGAGGTTTGGTTCTCTTTTTAGTTCCTTCTATAGCTTTGGCAGACCAAACTTTAAGGGCTTGGCTTAATGATAGCGATATACCCATAAATCCCTATGTGATAACGAGCGATAGGAGTATAGGAAAAAACGAAGATGAAATAGCGAGGTCTCTCTTAACCGTTCCTCCGACGACCAATCCCGAAGAGCTTATGAAAAACTTTAAAAAAGACCCCAACGCCTTAAACGTAATAATCTCTACCTACCAATCCATAGATGTTGTAGAACAGGCTCAAAAGCTTTACGGACTTGATGAGTTTGACCTTATTATCTGCGACGAAGCCCACTATACGACCGGTTTGGCAGGAAAGGATAAAACCTCTCCTTTTAAGAAAGTTCATCACGACGAATTTGTAAAAGGAAAAAAACGCCTTTATATGACGGCTACGCCAAAAGTTTTTAATGTTGCCATAAAGCAAAGGGCTAAGGAAGAGGAGTTGGAAGTTTACGATATGAACGACCCTGAGATTTATGGGCCTACCTTTTTTGAATACACCTTTTACAGGGCGGTAGAGGAAGGATATTTAACCGACTACAGGGTAGTGGTATTCACCGTATCGGAAAAGGAGGTTCAGGAGAAACTCTACGAATATTTACAAAGTGGAAACGCTCAGGTTGAAGAAACCGCAAAGATGTTCGGAACCCTAAGGGTTTTGGAAGGTAAGGTTGAAGGTATCGGCGGGATAGACATAAAGCGTTCCGTTATTTTCGTTTCCAACATAAGGCGTTCTAAGAAGGTTGCAAAGGAACTTCCCAATGTGGCAAGGGAGATAGACAGCTCCCTAAAAGTTTCGGTAAAGCACATAGACGGGAAAATGTCCGCCTCCGAAAGGAAAGCCCTTTTGGACTGGCTTAGGGAAGGACCCAAAGGTGATGAGGACGTTAGGGTTCTTACCAACGCAAGGGTTTTGACCGAAGGAATAGATGTTCCCGCGCTTGATAGCGTAATCTTCTTTGACCCCCGAAAGTCCACCGTGGACATAGTCCAAGCTATGGGAAGGGTAATGAGAAAGGCTCCCGGAAAGAGGTATGGCTATGTGGTTCTTCCCGTTATAGTTGAGGATGATAAACCCATAGAACAACAGTTGGAAGAGAATAAGGATTTTCAGACTATATGGCAACTCGCCGCCGCTTTAAGGACTTTAGATGAGAGTTTTACCGCCAGAGTTAGGCAAATAGCTATCAAACAAAACCGCTATGAGGAAGTCCAAGAAGCTTTAGGAGTTGAAGGCAAAGAAACCTACCTAAGAGGGGAAAATTATTACTCCGATGAACCTCTGATAATAGAAACCTCCGAAGGGATAGACAACAAGCTAAAGGAAACCTTAAAAAGGGCTATCGTCCCCAAAATCGTTGAGAAAGTTGGAGGTCGCAAATACTTAGAAAATTGGGCTAAAGATGTTGCTAAAAAGGTTAAGAGGATTAAACAGCACATAGACATAGCCCTTGAGAAAGACCCCGCAGTTAGGAAAGACTTTGAAGAATTTCTTAAAGCTCTTAGGGAGGTTATAAACCCCTCCATAACCGAAGAGGAGGCTAAATCCTTACTCGTTCAACATATGATAACCAAGCCGATTTTTGAGGCGCTCTTTGGAGGTTTTGACTTTCTTAAAAACAACCCCGTAGCCCAAACCATTGAGAGAGTTACTTCCCACTTTACCGATTTCCTAAAGGTAGAAACGGAGGATTTAGAGGAGTTCTATAGGGAGGTTCGTATTAGGGCTAAGGGAATAGATGAGAAAGAAAGACAGGATTTCTTAAGACAGCTTTACGACAGCTTCTTTAAAATTGCATTTCCCAGCGGATAAGCTCGGAATTGTTTACACTCCCGTAGAGCTGGTAGATTTCTTAATCCGAAGCGTAGAGGACATCCTAAGGGAAGACTTTAACAGCTCCCTAAACGATAAAGAGACCGAAATTTTGGAACCTTTTGCCGGAACGGGAACATTTGTAGCAAGGCTTATGCACTTTATAAATCCCGACGACTTAAAGAGAAAATACAGCGATGGGGAGATATGGGCTAACGAAATACTCCTATTGGCTTACTACATAGCCTTGGCAAACATTGAAAGCGTTTATTACGAGAAAACCAAGGAATATAAACCCTTTAAGTATTTACTCTTAACGGATACTTTCCAACTCTACGAGAAAAGTAGGGAAGGCTTTCAACGAACCCTTAGTTTCTTTCCGAAGGACTACACCGACCTAATGGAAAGGGAAACCAAGGAACCCATAAGAGTAATTATTTCCAACCCACCGTGGAGAGCGGGACAAAAAGATATGACCGACCTGAATATGTCAAATAAATATCCAAAGCTTGACGAAAGAATTAAGAAAACCTACGCGGATAGGTCAACTGCGAAAAATAAAAATGCCCTATACGATGCCTATGTCCGTGCGGTTCGCTTTGCCTCCGACCGTATAGGAGAGAGGGGAATAATAGCCTTTGTCCTAAACAACGGCTTTATAGACGCCAACGCCTTTGATGGCTTTAGAAAGGCTTTGGTAGAGGAGTTTAAGAAGATTTACGTTTTCAACCTAAGGGGGAATGCGAGAAAGCAAGGTGAGGAATGGAAAAAAGAAGGGGATAAAATTTTTGGACAGGGCTCCCGTGCAGGTGTAGCTTTATTAATCCTTGTAAAGGATAAAAAAGAAAAAAGAGAACCGGCAAAGGTTTACTATTACCAAGTTCCCGACTACCTTAAGAGACAACAGAAATTGGAACTTCTTAAGAAGTTTGGAAGCGTTAAAAATGTCCCGTGGCAGGAAATAAAACCGGACAAGGATGGAAATTGGATAAATCAAGGTTCGGAAGAGTTTAAAAGGTTTACTCCTATTGAGGGGATTTTTGAAGTTGTTAGTTTAGGAGTTAAAACCAACAAAGATTTTTGGTTGTATGATTGGTCTCAAGCAAAATTAAAGCAAAAGTTAAGTATATTTATATCAGAGTTCTTAAGAAATGTTCAAAATATTAAAAAAGGAGTTGCTAAAAATTTTCAAGATTTAACTAAAGACAAAACAAAAATTTCATGGAGCTCCAAAGTAGTAAAAGAAGCTTTTAAAACTGCAAAAACAGGAACTTACTATTTTAGTTCAGTATTTAGAAAAACACTGTACCGTCCATTTATAACATTATGGTTATATTGGGAATCCAAGTTTATTGAAAGTGTTAGAAAATTTCCACAAATACTTCCTTGTGAAATAAGTGAAAATGTATTGATAGTTACTACAGGCCCTGGAATAGATAGAGATTTTAGTTGCATTATTGCTAATGCAACCACAGATAACGATTTCCTACCTCACGCAACGGTTATCCCCCTCTACCTATACCAACCTTTAGATGAAACCAAAAAGAAAAAACAACTCTTTGAAGAAAAAGATAAAAACTCCCGAATAGTGGAACTCAATGGTAAAAAATACCTCAAAAAGGTAAACATAAAACGGGATTTTCTTAGAAAGCTTGAAGGAAAATATGGAACCAAAATAGAGCCTGAAGAGCTTTTCTATTATGTTTTCGCAGTTTTAAGCAACCCCGAATATGGGGAAAAATATGCCAACGACCTAAAGAGGGAGAGACCGAGAATTCCATTTCCGGAGGATTACGAAACCTTTAAGACTCTCTCGGAGTTGGGAAGAAAGTTAGCGGAACTTCAGCTCAATTATTGGAACTTGGAAGAATACCCCCTAAGTGTGGAAATAAATCCCGAATGCGACCCTCAAAAGGAGGAAACCTATTATCCGCGGTTAAGGTTTGACAAAAACAAACCTACCGAGCTTAGGTATAACGATTGCATAACTATAAAGGGAATTCCCAAAGAGGTTTACAATTGGAAAATAGCAGGACGAAGTCCCATAGAGTGGTTGGCGGAATACCTTAAACCCAGGCCTAATAGAGAGAGCGGTATAACTTTAGACCCAGCGGATTATATTAAGGAAACAGGAGATAAGGAATATTTCTTAAAACTTATAAAGAAAGTGGTAAGGTTAAGTTTGGAGGTTCAAAAGGTTTTGGAAAAGATAAAAAACTTTGGAAAAATTTAACAAATTTCCTTTCCCTTTATGTAGGTTTTTCTTCTATACTCGGAAGGACATTCTTTTGAACCACAATCGCAAGAAGGGCATGCTGCAAATTCTTCTATAAATTGGTTATAAGCATTTTGTTCGGATTGCGATGGATTTGGCCTTGATAGATAAGAAAATTCTAAGGGAATTTCTAAATCTTTTGGAAAATTTGGGATTTAGCAAAAAGAAAAGTGGATTGTCGATTTTCTAAACTTCTCTTAATTTCACCTATACCGAGTCTTTTCAGTTCAAAAAGTTTATTATTAAATACAAATGTATTATTTCAGATTAGTAATTCCCCGATGCAATAGAGATGAAAAAATAGGCAATTTTTATTGTGAGTTATCAAATATCGATAATATTAACAATCTACAAAATTCGTTAAGATATAATTTATTACAAGCCGCTTTTAACAGTGTTTTTTTGCAAATGGCAATATATTTAGGATTTACTATCCCAATCGCAATTATAGAATAGATGAAAATCCTTTTGAAAATAGCAATATACAAAATTTTACTGTAATTACTAGTAATAACTTTTTTTTATTTAAAATAACTTTCTAATCAATCTACGGATTGCTCTATAATAACACGACAACTTATTCCTTACTTAGATACTTTAAGTAATAAAAAATCTTTAATCCTAGGTTTCGATGTAGATGGAGTTGAAAATCCATACAATGGAATAAATGCAATAGTTTCCTATTTAAGTATAAATAATACGCCGGGTGAGAAAATAAAATAGGAATGGGACGCCCTAAAAATAATCGAACAATACAGCCAAATATTCGATGAGTTCATTATAGCAAAAGGTCTCTACAAAGCCAAGAGGGGAAGAAAGCCAAAACTAACCGACTCTCAAATCTGCGCTCTCTATATTGTCTCTACTCTTTTAGCTATCCCTATTCTCTCCCTCTCTAAAGCCCTAGGTTTAAAGG
>JALVTI010000021.1 GCA_027035985.1 Aquificales bacterium
GCCGACTTTTCCCAAAAATACCGCATAGTGGAGTTTAAGAAACTTTCCTCCCCTTTGGTGGATTTCGAAATGAAATTCCTCGCGGGGAGTGTTCCATTTTTAGACCTCTCGGTGGTCTACCTCTACCGCCTCCAAAAGGTGGAATAATTTAACTTCCACCTATGGAAGGAAGGGAAAAGAGACTTTCACAACTCGAGGAGTACCTCGCAAACCTAACCCCAAAAAGGGTGGTTGAGGAGCTCGACAAATACGTTATAGGTCAGGAAGAGGCTAAGAGGGCTGTCGCCATAGCCCTGAGAAACCGCTGGCGCCGTCAGAGGCTCCCCGAAGACCTCCGAAACGAGGTGGTTCCCAAAAACATCATGATGATAGGACCCACCGGCTCGGGTAAAACGGAGATAGCCCGCCGTCTCGCCCAACTGATACGCGCGCCCTTTGTGAAGGTGGAGGCTACGAAATACACCGAGGTCGGTTACGTGGGTAGGGATGTCGAGAGTATGGTGCGCGACCTGGTCGAGGAAGCCTACCGCATGGTAAAGGAGGAGATGACCCAACAGGTGAGGGAGAGGGCGCGCCGCTTCGCGGAAGAGAGGTTGGTCGACTACCTCCTGGGGGGCGGCGAGGGCGGTATAAACCTCCCCTTCCCATTCCCCTTCGGCGGTCAGCCAAAGGCGGAGAGGAGGGAGATACCCGCCTACAAGAGGGAGGAGCTTTTAGCCAAGCTACGCCGCGGGGAGCTGGACAACGAGATTGTAGAGATAGAAATTACCGCCAAAGGTTCTCCCGCCGGAATAGTGATGACCCCTCCGGGTATGGAGGAACTTCAAAACCAATTGGGGGAAATTCTCAAAAACCTCATCCCCGGTCCGAAGAGGAGGAGAAAGGTCAAGGTCAGGGAAGCTCTCGAAATTCTAACCCAGGAGGAGGCGGAAAAGCTGATAGATCCCGAGGAGATAGCGTCGGAGGCGATTTACAGGGCGGAAAACTTCGGGATTATCTTTATCGACGAGATAGACAAAATTGCGATAAAGCACCAAGGGGTGGGGGGTGGCGTTTCCCGAGAGGGTGTTCAGAGAGACCTCCTACCCCTCGTAGAGGGGACTACCGTTTCCACAAAGTACGGTCCCGTAAAGACCGACCACATTCTCTTTATAGCGGCTGGCGCGTTTCACCTGGCAAAGCCCTCCGACCTCATTCCCGAACTGCAGGGTCGCTTCCCAATAAGGGTTGAGCTTAAACCGCTCACCAAAAGGGAGTTTGTCCGCATTTTAACCGAGCCGAAAAACGCCCTAACGCGGCAATACAAAGAGCTCCTAAAAACGGAGGGGGTATATCTCGAATTTACCGAAGACGGCATAGAGAAGATTGCCGAATACGCCGAGATTCTAAACGAGAAGACCGAAAATATAGGGGCGCGCCGACTTCACACCGTTATGGAGAAACTCCTCGAAGATATCCTCTTTGAGGCTCCCGAAATGAAAGGACAAACGATAATAATTGACGGAAAATTTGTAGAGGCAAAACTCAGCGACCTCGTGGAGGATACCGAAGCCGCCAAGTATATCCTATAAAGGGTTATACCTCCTCCAACTTCCTCTTTACGTCTTCGAGTTTTTTCAGTTTCCCTTCAAGGGTTTCGGTTTTTTGTTTCAGAGACTCAATTCGGGTGTCGAGGTACTCGTAAACCTTGGAGAGTTTCTCACCAAATTTTTCGCCAAAATAGGATGTATAAAGCTTTTTGTAATGCTCCAGCAGTTGGAGGAATTTTTCTTCGAGTCTCCCCTTAAAGGTATTCTTTGCCGTTAAAACCCTTATAAGGGATATTAGGGATATCAATCCACCGAGGGTGGCCATTCCGACACCCACCCATAGGAGGTCTTTTTTCAAAAGCGCGGTTGCCACCCCGATAACCGCCAACAAAACGCCGAAGGGAAGAAGCCATTTTGCGAGTTTGCCCGGTTCTCCCGCGGTAGCGGGGAATTTTTCTATATCCTCGACCAATTTGTTTTTCATGGTTTGCAGTTTGGGGGGAATGGTCGGCTCAACCAGGAGCTCGGGAAATAGCTTTTTCAACCTCACAAGCTCCGGTCGGTAATCGAGAAGCCTTTCGACCTCCGAAAGGATTTCGCCCGTTAGCAGTCTCACCTTGAGCGTGTCCGATATCTCACCCGCTATGTGGCTTCCGTGCTTTACAACACCTAAGGAGGTATATCTCTCGACTATCTCGTCCAGGTCCTTTTTAAGGTCTTCGAAAATTTCACCCAAGCGGGTTTCTATTTTTTCCCTCCTTTCGGAGAGGACTCTTTTCTCAAATTCCTCAACACGGCTCTTAATCTCCTCCCACTTTGAAAGTTCACCTTTTAATCTATCCAATTCCAATTGAAGGTTTAATATCTCCTCCCCCGAAAGGAGTTTTAGGATTTTTTCCTTCAGCGATTGGAATTTAAGTTGCTTAGCCCTTTCGGCGACCTCTTCGAAGATAAACCTCTCGAAGTCCTCGTATTCCTTCGTCAGGAGGGGGTAATCTAGTCCCTTCCTAACAGCCCTGACGGAGAAGGCGAATATCGGCATAGCCTCCACATCCTCGGCGCTGAGGATACCGCGGAGCTTTTCCCTGACGAATTCCTTTAGGCGCTGGAGCTTTGTGGGGTCTTCCTCGTAAACGGAGGGGTCTTCGAAAATATTTATCACATAAGCCCACTGGGTGGAATGCCTGTCCTTTAGGAGGTTTAGGAGGGTTTCTATCTCCTTCGTATAGGGCTGGTTTGAGGGGGCTACGATAACGATGAGGTCGGCTTTATGGAGGTAGCGCAAGAGGGCGTCCTCGTGCTCCCTTATGGCGGAGGAGAGACCCGGCGTGTCGACCAGGACGAGGTATTTGAGCCTTTCGTCCC
>JALVTI010000022.1 GCA_027035985.1 Aquificales bacterium
CAGACCTCGGAGTAATCCCTTTTACAGAAACCCCTCTTATCATTAACCCTCAAATGGAAAGGGAAGTATCCCCCATCCTCTTGGAGGTTTACAGCAACCGTTTTTCCCATATTGCGGAGGAGATGGGTGCCGTCCTCCAGAGGACGGCTTTCTCCCCAAATATAAAGGAGCGGCGCGACTTCTCCTGCGCCATTTTCGACCGGGAGGGAAATCTGGTCGCACAGGCGGCGCACATACCAGTGCATCTGGGTTCGATGCCCCTCTCGGTCAAAGCCGCCATAGACAAATACTCCCCCCGAGGCTTCGCCGAGGGGGATATCATCGTGTTAAATGACCCCTACAAGGGCGGAACGCACCTGCCCGATATAACGATGGTAGCCCCCGTCTTCTACGGGGGGGAGCTCCTGTTTTTCGTCGCCAACCGCGCCCACCACGCCGATGTGGGCGGTTCCTCCGCCGGCTCGATGCCCCTCTCGAGGAGCCTCTTCGAGGAGGGTATCGTAATTCCTCCCGTCAAATTGGTGGAAGGAGGAAAGTTGAATAAAGACCTCTTGGAGTTTTTCCTAAACAACGTCCGAAATCCCTCCGAGAGGGAAGGGGATTTTTCAGCCCAAATGTCGGCCATAAATGTCGGAATAAAACGCCTAAAGGAGCTATTGGATAAACACTCCCCTCAAGAGGTTTTGAAATACACCTCTGCCCTAATGGATTACGCTGAGAAACTCACCGGGGAGTTTAGCAAAACCCTTCCCAAAGAGAGAGTATATTTCGAGGATTTCCTCGAGGACGACGGCTTTGGCACCGAAAATGTGAAAATCGCCGTCGAAGTTTACCGCGAGGGGGAGAGTTTGGTCTTCGACTTCTCCGGGAGCGACCCGCAGGTTGTAGGTCCCTTCAACGCCGTGGAGGCGATAACCCTCTCGGCTGTTCTATACGCCATTCGGGCGTTAGCCGAACACCGCCTCGGCACCCCGATACCGACCAACAGCGGTATTTTGAGAAGGGTAAAATTGGTAGCCCCTTCGGGGAAGGTGGTAAACGCCCGCTTTCCCGCGGCGGTGGCGGGCGGAAACGTGGAGACCTCCCAACGGATAGTCGATGTGGTTTTGGGCGCCTTTTCCAAGCTCTTGCCCGAGATAGTGCCGGCGGCGTCGCAGGGGACTATGAACAACCTAACCGTAGGAGGGGTAAACCCCGAAACGGAGGAGACCTTTACCTATTACGAAACCATTGGCGGCGGTATGGGCGCGTGGAGCGGGGGCGACGGCGAGAGCGCGATACACTCCCACATGACCAATACCCTAAACACACCGGTGGAGGCTTTGGAGTTTGCCTATCCCCTTATGGTTAGGGAGTATTCGATAAGGCGCGGTAGCGGAGGCGAAGGACTCTTTAGGGGAGGCGACGGAATGGTGAGGGAGATAGAACTCCTCGCCGATGCAGAGGTCACCATTTTGAGCGAGAGGAGAAAGCTCCCCCCTTACGGGCTTTTCGGGGGCAAACCGGGAGAGGTGGGGAGAAATTTTGTAAACGGCAAACCGGTGGGGGGAAAATTCCATTCCTTCCTACCGAAGGGAAGCGTCATAAGGATAGAAACCCCCGGTGGGGGTGGATGGGGGAATAAGGAAACCGATTGAGAGAATATTTCGTTTCTTTCCTCTTTTTGGAAGTCCTTAAAACCTACAATCGGTTTATATGTCTCAAAACAAACCTTGGGGAGGTCGCTTTTCCGAAAGTACCGACCAATTTGTGGAGGAATTTACCGAAAGTGTATCCTTCGATAGGGAATTGGCGGAGGTCGACATAAGGCAGAGCTTAGCCCACACCGAAACCCTAAAGCGGGCGGGAGTCCTCTCGGAGGAGGAGGCGGAGGCTATAAAGAGGGGTTTGCTCTCGATACTGGAGGATATAAAGGCGGGAAGGTTCGAGTGGAAGAGGGAACTCGAAGACGTCCATATGAATATAGAGAGGGAACTCATCAACTGCATAGGTAGGGTTGGGGGGAAGCTCCACACCGCCCGCAGCCGCAACGACCAAGTCGCCACCGATTTCAGACTTTACCTAAAGGAGCAGATTAAAGAGATTTTGGAGCTCCTCAAAGCTCTCCGAAAGGCTCTAACCCAAAAGGCTGCCGAGAGTGTGGATATTGTTGTCAGCGGTTACACCCACCTGCAGAAAGCCCAACCGATAAGGCTAGCCCACTGGTTTTTGGCTTATAGGGAGATGTTCGTCCGCGATACTCAACGTTTTGCCGACGTATACCGCCGTTTGGACGCTTCCCCCCTCGGTAGCGGCGCCCTCGCCGGTGTGGACTTCCCGTTAGACCGCTTCTTTACCGCCGAAAGGCTCGGCTTTATCAGGGTTTTGCGCAATTCCCTCGAGGCGACCGCCGACCGCGATTTTGCGGTCGAATTTTTAAACGCCTGCAACATAACGATGCTCCACCTCTCCCGTCTGGCGGAAGACCTCATAATCTGGGCGAGCGAAGAGTTTGGTTATGTGGATTTGCCCGACAAACTCTGCACCGGCTCCTCGATAATGCCGAACAAGAAAAACCCCGACGTGTTGGAATTGATAAGGGGTAAGACCGGGCGCGTTTTGGGTGATTACGTAGCCCTCTCGACGGTTATAAAGGGTCTGCCGATGGCTTACAACCGAGACCTTCAGGAGGATAAGGAGCCGGTCTTCGACGCTGTGAGGACTTTAAAAGGTTCCCTCGTCGGGATGAGGAAAATTATCGAGGGGCTAAAACCCCGCAAGGAGAGAATGGAGGAAAACGCCGGTAACCTCACGCTGGCGACAGACCTCGCCAACTATTTAGTCCAAAAGGGTGTCCCTTTTAGGGAAGCCCA
>JALVTI010000023.1 GCA_027035985.1 Aquificales bacterium
AGCGCGGGTTTGATACCCGACATCCCTTCAATGGCTTGTTTGTAGAGGTCTATATAACCTTCTACTATTAAAACGCCGATAATATCGGTAACCTTTTTAAAGGATTTGAAAATCTGCCACGCTTTAATATCGTCGAACTCCTGGAAACAGAGTTCACCAAATTTCAATTGGATATGGCTCATCATAGATAGCATGTAATCGTTACTTACACCTCTGGCTATGTGAACCAAACCGACAAACCATTGGGTAATCCAAAAATCCTCTTCAGGTTTGCCGTTTAACAGACTTAAGAACCACTTTTTTAAAGTCTTTTCCAAGGCTTCCCGGGGTATTCCTTCTAAAATTTTTAGAGCTCCCTCGTTAGAATAAAGTTTGTCGTAGAAACTCTTAACGATTTCATCCGCCCATTCTTGCAATGTATCGGCGTTTTTATGAAGAATTTCAAAATCTTGAGGGGTTAAATCCAATAGATGGGAGCTGTTATTTATAACATTCCTAAGAGTGGTTAGAATTTTTTCATCAACCATAGTGTTTTTTTTATTGTAAAACATCTAAAGTTGTAAATGCGTTATGTAAAGTTTACATACAACGGAGAATTTACAAGTGAACAAATCAAACAATCAATAGAGATTAAAGGGTTAACTTAATATTAATCTGTTTATGCTCGAGGTATTGGGAAAGTTTAGAAGAACTCACTATTGTGGGGAAATTAACGAAAATAACATAGGAGAAACTGTTCGCCTCGCCGGGTGGGTCGATACGGTTAGAAACCACGGTGGGGTCGTTTTTATAGACCTAAGAGACCGCTCCGGTGTCGTCCAGGTTGTTGCCGAAGAACTTAAAAACCCTGAAGCCTACGAAATAGCCGATAGGGTAAAACCGGAGTATGTTATAGCGATAGAGGGAAAGGTTAGAAGAAGACCGGAAGGAACCGAAAACCCCAAAATACCGACCGGTTACGTCGAGGTGGTAGCCGATAAAGTTATCGTTCTAAATACCTCAAAGCAACCCCTACCCTTCCAGATAGAGGACGATATAAACGTCAACGAGGAAACCCGTCTCCGCTACCGCTACCTGGACCTGCGCCGCCGTCCTATGCTCAACAACCTCCTGATAAGGCATAAGACCTACCAGGTGGTTAGAAATTTCTTAACCAACGAAGGTTTTATAGAGGTTGAAACCCCCCTTCTGACCAAATCTACCCCCGAAGGGGCTAGGGACTTTATAGTTCCCTCGAGGCTCCACCCCGGAAAGTTCTACGCTTTGCCGCAGTCTCCCCAGCTCTTTAAGCAAATCCTAATGGTTGCCGGTATAGACAAGTATTTTCAAATCGCCAAGTGTTTGAGGGACGAAGACCTAAGGGCTGACCGCCAACCGGAGTTTACCCAAATAGACTTGGAAATCTCCTTTGTCGGAAAGGACGACGTTATGAACCTCACCGAGAGGTTGATAAAGGAAGTTTTCAAACAAGTTTTGGGAGTTGAGATAAACGAACCCTTTCCCGTTTACGGATACGACTACGTTATGGACAAATACGGAAGCGATAAACCCGACCTCCGCATAAAGGAGGATGTAATTACCCCCCTTGTAGAGATAACCGATATCTTCAAAGAGACCCAATTTAAAGTCTTCAAAAATGTGGTCGACAAAGGTGGAATTATCAAGGCTATAGTCGTCAAAGGTGGGGGAAAATCCCTATCCCGTCAAAAGATTGACGAACTGACGAGGTTTGTCCAAAAGTTGGGGGCTAAAGGTCTGGCGTGGATAAGGGTTGACGAAAATAAGCTAACCTCTCCCATAACCAAATTCTTCAGCGAGGAGGAGGTCAAAAACCTCCTGGAGAGGGTCGGCGCAAAAGTAGGGGATATTATCTTCTTCCAAGCCGATACCGATAGAGATTTCGTCTATAAGGTGATGGACGCACTCCGCCGCCGTCTCGCCGACGAGCTTGGCGCGAGGGAGGAGGGTTTCAAATTCCTCTGGGTGGTCGACTTCCCCCTCGTGGAGTGGGACGAAGAGGAGGAGAGGTTTGTATCGGTTCACCACCCCTTCACCATGCCGAGGGAGGAGGACTTACCCAAGATAGACGAAGCCCTAGCCACCGAAGATATAGAGAGACGTAAGGAGATACTCAAAGGTGTCAAATCGCTCGCCTACGATATGGTTTTAAACGGCTACGAGATAGGTGGCGGTTCTATCAGGATACACCGCACCGACATACAGGAGAAAATCTTTAAACTCCTCAATATCGGCGAGGTGGAGGCTCAGGAGAAGTTCGGTTTTCTACTCGAAGCGCTCCAATACGGCGCGCCTCCCCACGGCGGCTTTGCCTTCGGTTTGGACAGGGTTCTCGCCATAATGGTTGGTGCGGAGAGCATTAGGGACGTTATAGCCTTTCCCAAAACTCAAAAGGGTATATGCCCGCTTACGAACGCCCCCGACTACGTAGACCCCAAACAGCTAAAAGAGGTTCACTGCAAGATAGAGGAACTCGAAGAGGAATAATCCTTCTTTTCTTTCCTTTTCCAGGATTTTTAAACTAAGCTTTCACCAAATTGGTGTTCCAAAACGGGATACTTGTTAAACACACCTTTGGAGAAGAGTATTTGAAACACGTAATTGGTGGCTATTTTGAAGGAGACTGCCGAAGCCGTTAGGTAAAACTTCCACATCCTGTAAAAGGTTTCTCCCAGGTTATCTATAACCCACTTGCGGTTTTTCTCAAACCTTCTAAGCCACTCCTTGAGGGTTCTGTAGTAGTGGAGCCTCCAATTGTCGATGTCTATTAGTGTGAAATCCAACCCTTCGGTGGCTTTAAATATCTCCTCCAAAGCCGGGAGATACCCG
>JALVTI010000024.1 GCA_027035985.1 Aquificales bacterium
TCTCTACGGTGTAATCCCGGAGGGGAATGTTTCCCCCCTCGCTTTCGGCAAAGGATTTCGTCTCTATCAGAAAGTCTATAGCCCTATCGGGAAACTTTTGGTTTAACCCTTCGAGGGTTAACGCAATGGAAACCCACGGAATTAGGACAAAAATAAATTTACCCATAAAGGGTATTAACGATAAGGTATAATTACCCCTTTGGCTTTTCGAAGTAAAAATCCTACGGGAGGAAAAACAATGACCGCAACCCTCAAAAAGGTAACCGCCGGAAAGGTCAAAGTGGTAACCCTACATACTAAAAATCTATACAGGGCTTTCGATAACTACTTCCAAAAGGCATTTTACCTCGATAAGGATATCTGCGCCTCCGCCGGTCAGGCGCTGAAAACCCTCAAACGTCTTCAGGCGGCTGTAGAAGAGCTAAAAGCGCTCCTCGAAAACGCCCAAAACCTCCCCGAAGAGGTTAAAAAGGCTGCCGAAGAGGTTCTCGCCGACGCCCAAAAGAGCATAGAAAAAGGTCTCGATATGAAGAGGAGACTAAAAGAGTTCGAAGCGGCATCCAACGTTTACAGAAAGAACCCCACCGAGGAGAATAAGGCGCGCCTTCAAAAGGCTTTGGAAGCGCTAAACTGGCCTACCGAAGGAAACAAAACCCTAATGGATTGCGTAAAGAGCTGCAATCCCTGGAAAAAATACCTCGAGAGGAGGGTTGACTTTTAACCCTTCCCTCAATTGTTTTCCAAAATCCTAACCCTTTTAAAGCATCCCATAAAGTGGAGTCCCACCGCTTGGGCTACCAATCCCGCTAAGATAATCCACTCGGCGTATTCGTATAGTATTTGAACCGCAAAGGTTGGAAATAGAGCCGTAACTATTGCGGCACCGACCGAGAAGGTGCAAACGGGAGACCCGAACACGCAAAATTGAGCCGCACCCAATCCCAAAATTCCCAAAAAGAGAATAGATGCCTTTACAAACCCACCCAAAAAGGTCTTTAAAGCCTCTGCAAAGTTTCCACTTTTGGTGTGTTCCACGGATTTTTCCACAAATTGGAGGGGCTTTTTTTCCTTAAACAGTTGGACTGTTTTCTCTTTGAGGGTTTTAAAGAGACATGTGAACACCAAAGCGAGGAGGAGAGAGTATAGCGTTCCCAACAGGGTGTGTATCGCCGTTGTTCCCTCGGAGGGTGGGAAAACTTTAAACCCGTATAGGGAAGAGGCAAAAATGATAAAAAATACCGCGTAGGAAAGTTTATCTTTAAAAACCCATTGGAGGTATAGCATCTTCTATTACTCTACCAAGAATTAGGAAATTGAAATACAAGAATAGCTTAAACCCTTCATATGATAACTAATGATGGGTGAGAGACAAGGGGGAGGAAGTGCTTTAACTTGTAAACAATGTTTAGACCTTATTTTAGACCCCCTTGTAGTTATCGATAGCGACTACAATGTGGTCGGTCTAAATTCCGCTGCTGAGGAGGTTTTCGGAGACTTTAAAGGTGGTAAATGTTACGAATACATATTCGGATTTAATAAACCCTGTTGGAATTACAGCGGTTATTTCTGCCCCATAAAGGAAACCATTGACGGCGGGGATATAGATATTTGAACCTTTGTAGGCAATGTTAAAATTAAAGACCGTTACGAGAGACGGGTTATAAGAAACTACCGCGTAGGGGATAAGTTTGTCGAACTTTATCTCCCGTATAAGGATTTTGTAGGAATTATAAAATCGCCGGAAAAGGGTAAAAAATACGACGATATCTATATTCCCCGCGAGGAATTGGAAAAACTTGTGAAACTCTTTTTGGAAGAGGGAAAAACCTTCTATCTAACGGTGGTAAACATAAAAAAACTTAAATACATAAACGAAATTTACGGAATACCTGCTGGAGACCTCGTTATTAGGGCTGTTGAACAGGTGTTATCCCGTTTAGCCCTAAAGTTTAATTTTAAATTTTCCCAAGTTGCGGGAGGTTTTTTTCTCGTTTTACCCTTTATGGGACTGAAAGATATAGAGAAATTTGAAAGGGAGTTGTTAAATCAATTTATCCATCTACGGGTTAAATACTTCAATACGGAAATAAAACCGCGTGTTGATATAACAACCGTTGAAATTATTCCCAATACTGTTAGAACATTGGAGGATGTTTATAAGCTTATTTTCTATGCGGAAAAGCAACACAGATTGGGGCAGATTTCCCATTTCTTTGCCGATAAACAAAAAGAGTTTTTAAAATTATTGGAGAGAAAAGGAGAGGCTATTAGACATATTCAACAAATCTTAGAAGAGAGAAGGGTTACTTTCTTTCTACAACCCATAGTGGACTTAAACACCGAAAAGATTTCTCACTTTGAGGTTTTGATGCGTTTCATAGAAAACGGAAAAATAGTCAGCGCCGGCGTTTATATAGACCTCATCTATGAGTTGGGATTAATAGTTGAGTTCGATTACCTATTGTTGAATGCCCTACGGGAAAAAAAGGAACTGCTTGCCCGTTTGGGGAAACCTATATTTCTCAATATTTCCGACGAGGATTTGAAATTTATCTCCTATAGGAAGGGATTGAAAAGCCTTCTCGATGAGTTTGAAAATATGGGGATACCCGTATCGTTGGAAATTACCGAGCAAATCCTATTTAAGGAATGGGGTTTTATAGAGACTCTTGCCGATAGGTATCAATTAAAATTTGCTATAGATGATTTTGGAACTGGATATTCTTCCCTACGCTTGGTTGCCGATTTAATAACAAAAGGCTTGGGTAATTATATAAAACTTGATTGTTCCCTTATTAAGGAATTTCCGAAAAATGAGTATATACAGGCTCTTGTTGAAAGTA
>JALVTI010000025.1 GCA_027035985.1 Aquificales bacterium
GTCTTTATAATGGACGAGATAACCGGCTCGGAAACGGGTAGGTTTCTCTTCAGACACTTTGTTGGGGAGGAGTGGTTTAAGCAACTCCAAGAGGTTGCGGAAAAAGAATTAAACCTAAGGTTGTATTTCGCACTTTTGGACGCCTCCCTAAAGGGGTTTGAGGTCTTTAAAACCTTTGTAGAGGATAACGACGAGAGACCGGTCGTTTATATAGACACCCAACCCAAAGTGGAGAATTTGGAAGGTATTCAGACTGCAAAGGTTCCCATTAAAGGGGGAATAACCTTCACCGCCATAGATGCGGTAGGTTTCCCCGCGGGGGAACTTGAAATTCTTTACGACTTTCACCCCTTTGGGGACGGAAATAAGGAGCTCGTTCCCTACTTGGTGAAACTTATTAAAAATTTCCTCCGAAAGGGGAGCAAACAGATTTTCCTCTTTTGGCAGGATAAAAAACAACTTGAAAAACTCAAGGAGGTTATAACCGAAAGGGAAAAACTATTGGAGGAAAAAGAGGTTTTGGTAATCCACTCTTTGAGCGAGAGGGAAAAGGATTTAAACTCCCAAAGGTATAGGTTAATCTTGGCAACCTCTTCCGCCTCGCGGGGACTCACCTTTCCCCTTATAGACACCTATATAGCGGTTATTCCCGACTTTTCGGTGGAAAACAATCTAACCGAATTGGTTCAAGCCCTCTTTAGGGGACGCGACCGAGTAGGAGGAAAGCATTTAGAGGACGGCAAGAGGAGGATATTTTTCGTATTCCCCTTAGAAAGGGAAGGAAAAAGAGTCCCTATCCACCGAAAGGCTAAAAGTTTTGAACTGGCAACCCTTTTGAGGTCTTCCCTATTTACCATTACCTGCGGTGGAACCTTAATTCGACCTGCGGAAGGGGGGAGTGTTTTAAAAGTAGTCCCCGTAGGGGTTCAGAGGGAAAAGGTCTTCCGCCCCCTAAAGGAGTTTGAAAGGAGAATAAGTTCACCCAAAAGGGTCTTGTGGCAGATTCAAAAGACCGCTAAAGGGAGGGTAAGGGATAAAGCGACTATTTTGGCAAACGAGCTTGACGAATCCCTTTTGAGGGTGAGGTTTAACCTTCCCCCCGAAAGTATCGCCTCTATTTTCAAACTCTTTGAGGAGGTTCAAAAGGCAAAGACTTTAAGGGATTTCCTAAACTTGAAACTCCCCGATGGGAAGTTTTTCGAGTTTCTAACGGTCAAAGGACATAATTTTGTCCTTTCCACCTCCCTCGTTAGGACGGAATTCGAAATAGCCCCCGAGAGGAAGCGATATCTCCTAAAACTCTTGGAGGAGATAGAGAGGGGTGAGCCGAAACTGTCGCTGGGACTGAAACCTTTAAAGGATTTCCTCAAAAGGGGGAGAATTGAACATATCGACTTAACCCCTTCGGAGGTCGATAGGGTTTTGTTAATCCCTCCCCTCGCCTGGGATTACAAAGGCTTTTCACCCGATGGGGTTGTGAATCTGGATATTCCCTCCAAGTTGAGGTCTCTGCTTAGCTCCTTTTTGGGTGAAACGGGAAACTTCCACCCCCAAAGGGGACAAAAATATGAAAAACCTTTCGGGATTACCGATTTGGATAAACACCTCTTCGATGAGGTAAATGCAAATTTCCTAAGGGGTGGGAATCTGGTTTTCTCCTCCGAGGTGAATATGTTGGAGTTTTTCCTTTAATTGAACGGGTTCAAATTTTTTCTCCGTCTTTTGGTTAACCGGTTTAAGGAATTTGTCCGCTAAAGGTGTCAACCTAATCCCTCCAAAGGAGGGGAAAAATGGTATTTGGACTCTTTAAGAAGGAGGACATCGTAAAACCTATTTCGGTTCACGAAAGCGTTAACTATATGTATCAAAAGGTTCACGAGGAGGGATTATCCAACGTAGCCGACCGCTTCGAGGAAATGGAAAAAATCAGGTGTAAGTTCTGCCAACAGGGTATCTCCTGTCAGCTCTGCTCCATGGGTCCCTGCCGCATAACCCCCAAAACTCCCAGAGGTGTTTGCGGTATCGACGCCCACGGTATCGTTATGCGGAACCTTCTCATCAAAGCCAATATGGGTTTGGCGGCTTACACCTACCACGCCCGCGAAGCGGCTCTTACTCTGATAAAAACGGGAAAGGGGGAAACACCTTTCACCATAAAGGATGAAGCCAAACTTAAGCTATTAGCCGAAATTATGGACGTAGACCCCAACCAACCGACCGACAAGTTGGCTGTCGAAGTGGGCGAGAAATACCTTTACTATCTAGCCGAACCCACCGAATCGACCCTCGTTGAGAGAATGGCTCCCGAAACCCGCAAGAAGATTTTTAGGGAATTGGGCATATTCCCAAAAGGGTCTTTAATGGAATTGGTCGATAATGTAGCCCGTTCTATGACCAACATCGACGGGGATTATGTATCGCTCGCGCTGGCAGCCCTAAGAAACGGCGTAGCATCCGCCTTTGAGAGTACCGCCATTTTGGAATATATCCAAGATGCCCTTTACGGAACCCCCGAACCCCACGAGGGTTGGGTCGATTTCGGTGTGCTGGACCCCGATTACATCAATATTCTGCCCAACGGACACGAACCCTTTGTGGCGTTTGCGCTGCTCGAGTATATCCGCGACCCCAAAGTGCAGGAGATGGCAAAAGCTGCCGGTGCCAAGGGTATTAAGGTGGTAGGTTCTATAGAGACCGGTCAGGAACTCCTGCAGAGGGTAAACCCCGACGGATTTGCGGGACTAACCCACAACTGGATAGCGCTCGAGTATTACCTATCCACCGGTGCGGTTGACGCATTCGTTATGGATATGAACTGCTCCCTTGCCAACCTAAAGGAGTATGCGGACAAATATCAGTTTAAACTTATAGCGGTCAGCGATATTATCGGCGTCCCCGGTTCGGAAAAGATTATCTGGAAACCGGGTAAGGAAAGGGAGGTTGTGGAAAAAATCGTTCAAAGGGCTATTGAAAACTTCAAAATCCGTAAAGAGAGGATTAAGAGAGGAGAAATCAAACCAGCCGATGTATCCAAATTTAAACAGAAGGTATTAGCCGGTTTTTCCGCAGAGGCACTAATCAAGGCGGTAGGCGGTTCCTTGGAACCCATCGTTCAGGCTATAAAGGACGGCTACATCAAGGGTGTTGTCGCATTGATAAACTGCACCTCTTTGGGTAACGGTCCCCACGACCAACTTACCGTAAACCTTGCGAAGGAACTTATTAAAAGGGACATCCTCGTAATAGGGGGAGGTTGCGGTAATGCCGGTATGCAAGTTGCCGGTCTCGAGAAGCCAGAAGCCGCCGATATGGCGGGCGACAAATTGAGGGAACTCTGCCACCAGCTCGGTATACCTCCGGTGCTGTCCTTCGGTACCTGCACCGATACCGGAAGGGTCATTATGACCACCGTCGCGCTCGCCAACTATATAGGCGTGGACACCGCCGACCTGCCCGCCGCCGTTACGGCTCCCGAATATATGGAGCAAAAGGCTGTTGTGGACGGCTTCTCCGCCGTGTCGATGGGATTTTACACCCACGTATCGCCCACACCTCCGGTAGGTGGGTCGGATAAGGTTGTAAAGCTTCTCACCGAGGAGGTTGAAAGATTGACAGGCGGAAAAATAGCGCTCGGTGAAGACCCCGTAGAGGTTGCCAATGGAATAGAAAAACATATAATCTCCAAAAGGGAAAAATTGGGACTTTCCGTTTAGAGTCCCTCTTAAAATTTTTCTTTTAATGTTTGGCAAGAAATTTTTAAAGGCTGGTCTTTTATTCCTTCCCTCGGCGCTATTTGCCTTCCAAATAGATTTCGGTGGGGGACCCCAACAGGAACAATACAGGGGATGGATTAACTACAAAGGAACTCAAGCCGATTTGAAAAAAGATTTGCATATCAAGGATAGGGTTAAAGGCTTTGGTTATGTAAATATCAGACACCATTTAAGTCTTCTATTCATTCCAATACCCGATATAAAGGTTTCCTACCTGGAGGTAAAAAGCGACGGAACGGGAACGGTAACGAGGACCTTTAAATTCGGAAATATCACCGTCAATGCCACCGATAGGGTTTACACAAAGTTTAAGTTCAACCAATGGGATATTACTTTTTATTACACACCTATAGATTTAAAACTATTGGACGCCTCGTGGGGTTTCGGTGTAAAGGTTATAGACTTCTACGGGTATGTTAAAAGTTTAACCACCGGTCAAAGTGACAGTAAGAGTGCAACCATTCCGCTACCTTATCTATACGCAAGAATCGGAACAGGTTTTAAATTTATCCACGCGTATGTCGAGGGAAAAGGTATCACCGCAGGTGGAAATAACTACTTTTACGACATCGACGGAGCCGTAGGTTTGGGTTACAGGTTCAACAAATCTATAGGTATCTCCTTAGATGGGGGTTACCGCTACCAAAAATATAGGGTTGACGATGTGGACGATGTCTCCGCAAATATCCGTATGAAGGGTGTTTTTGGAAAACTATCCTTGAATTTCGTGTTTTGATTTCCCCTCCTATTTTTCTCCCCCGAAGGGGGCTAATATTTACCCCGATGGATGTTCTCTTTTCGGAAGAACTTATAAAGAAATACGACAAGCCGGGACCCCGTTATACCTCCTACCCACCGGCAACCGAATTTAGCGAAGAATACGGAAGGGAATTTTTTATAAAACACCTATTGGAGAGTAATAAAAGGGGAAATCCTCTATCCCTTTACTTTCACATACCTTTTTGCGAGAACGCCTGTTGGTTTTGCGGTTGCAATGTGGTCATCAACCGCATCAGGGGAAGGGAGGTTCCCTACCTCCAAAGGTTGGAAAAGGAGATTTCCTACCTAAAGAGGTATCTCGATACGGAGAGGGAGGTAATCCAACTCCACTGGGGAGGGGGAACACCGAACTACCTCACGATGGAACAGACCGAATTTCTCTTTTCCTTTATAAGGGAAAATTTCAATATCTCCCGCGATGCGGAAATTTCGGTGGAAATAGACCCGCGAAGTGTGGATTATAACTACCTGAAACTTTACAGGGAACTAGGTTTTAACCGCATCTCTATGGGTGTTCAGGATTTCAACCCCAAAGTGCAGGAGGCTATAAACCGCATACAACCCTACCCCTTGATGGAAGAGGTTATGCAATGGGTTAGAAAATTGGGTTTTACTTCGGTAAATATAGACCTCATCTACGGACTTCCCCATCAGACTCCGGAAACGTTTCTCGACACCGTAATGAAAACAATAGAATTAAATCCCGATAGGGTTGCGGTTTACAACTTCGCCTATGTGCCTTGGCTCAAACCCTTGCAGAGGAGAATAGACCCCTCCACCCTACCCAAACCGCAGGAGAAATTGAGGATGCTCGAAACCGCTATAGAGGAGTTTACCAAAGCGGGTTATGTCTACATCGGTATGGACCACTTCGCCAAGCCGACCGACGAGCTGGTTATAGCTCAAAGGGAAGGAAAACTTTGGAGAAACTTCCAAGGTTACACAACAAAAAAGGGTGTAGACCTCATAGGAATAGGGATGAGCTCCATATCGATGCTAGAGCGCTATTACGGGCAAAACTACAAAACGGTCAGACCCTACTACGAGGCTATCGATAAAGGATTACTCCCCACCTTCAGGGGTATAGAGCTAAACGAAGATGACCTTATAAGGAAGGAGGTAATAACCGAGCTTATATGCAACTTCAGGTTGAATAAAGGGGATATAGAAACCAAATTCGGGATAGATTTCGACACCTACTTTGAGAGGGAGATAAACGAACTCCGCGAAATGGAAAAAGATGGACTTTTGACCTTAGACGGGAAGGAAATAAAGGTCACACCCCTCGGGAGGCTCCTCATTAGAAACATCTGTATGGTTTTTGACATTTACACCAAGAGGAGGAAGGAGAGGAGATTTTCAAGGACTATTTAGGGAGGAGAAAACTCTTCAAAATCTCCAACGTCTCCCCGAACACCTCCCAATCCATTCCTTCAAAGGTATCCATATCGGTTCTCCTTCCGTTGAATGGGAAAAAGAGTGCATTACCCGGAAGGGAACGACCGAAAACAATAACCTTTTGGGGTAATTCCAATTCGAACATCTCCTCTGCCGTGTGGAGAAAATCCCTTCTGCCCTTTATTCCGAATTCACTTTCGAGGTGTTCTATTCTTTTTTGAAGCTCTTCCTTATGGGGGTAATAGACAAAAGGATTTCCTCCGTAGGTTAAAACTTTGTAAAAACCCTCTGTTAGAAGTTGATAAGGCTTTTCCAAACCCCTTAAGTTTTCCAAAAACATTTCAACAATCCGGTTTTGTAAATTGGAAACTTGCAATGTGAATAAGTTTTCCCTTCCCAAGGAGGTTAGAACCAAAATAGTTTCAACCTTTTGGAGTATTTCTTTATTTTTTTCAACCCAGCAAGGCAATCCTATACCGGAAACAGTTATTAAGAACCTTAAAGTGTAGTTTGGTTTAGTTTCCTTTGCCATTTTTAGGAGTTTCAACAAAGCTATAACTCCAGTCAGGTGCTCGTTTACCTTAAAAGGTCCATCTACAAATGATATAATAATAATTTCTTTCTCACTTTTACCCTCTACTACAGTTTCAAGCCACTTCAGTTTTGCATAGGAGTAGTCGGTATCTATTTTTACGTAATACCTCTTTGCCGTAAGACGGATTATCTCCTCCTTTGTTAGGGAAAAGCCCCAATCTCTATCCAGGGCAACGTTTATAACGGGGCGGGCGTCGGGAAGAAGGGAGTTGGTAGCTATATGCTTTAAAAGTCTCTCTTTATCCACCTCCCCCTCAAATGGTTTGGAGTAGGAGTAAACCGATGCGGAGTTTCTGGAAGTATCGGCTATAACCTCTCCCGTTTCGGTATTTATAAGCTTCGCATCGTATAGGCTCCACCTTTCGGGAACGAGCCAGGAGAGGCAATACTCCCCCGTTGGAACCTCTTTTATTTCAAACTCCCTAAAGTGTTCCCTTATAGCCTCGAGAACCGCATCGGTGGAAAGGGATACCCAATCCCTCCTTTGGTTTCCCAAAATTTTTATCCACTGTTTGGGTTCAAATTCGGGGAGTTTCAACTTTTGGGGTTTCTCCTTCAACCTTTCCAACTCCTTTTGGAATACGTCAACTTTGGGACCCTTTGCGAGAAACCATTTGTCCTTTTCCATAAGGCGGTAGACTTCGAGCAAATACCTCCTGTAGTCGCAAAGGTAAAAACCGCTCTTTCCCAAGGGGGTAAATTTGCAAATGCCCTTTTCTTTGGCTACCTCTCCGGCACGGTAAGCCCAGGGGTAGCTCTCCTCTATTAGCGTTCTTACCGGATAAACCCAATTCAGGTATTCGACTTTTTCCCCTTTTTTAACCCCGCCGGTGAAGAGTTTATCGAACCTAAAAGGGACTTTGTGAAGCCAATCCAAATAGTGAATAAATGGTATCCAATTGGTTCCTAAACCAAGGGTTAGGATTTTTATAGGATACTCCAAAAGTCTTTCGTAAACGCTGTCGTGCCCGTATGAGTTGGGAGGGACATCTTTTAAAACCTCTTTAGCCAGAGGTCCCTCTCCGGCTATCGGCATCATCGGGTCTAAAGAACGTATTACAGAAGGAAGTTTTCTAAAGTATTCGGGAAAGGGTCCTATTTGGGCCGGCTCCTCCTTTGGGTCGAAATTTACCGGCTCGCTTGCCAAATTTCTCCCTATGGTGTAGGAGTAAGTGGGAACGAAAATGGTTCCCTCTTCTCCTATAACCTCCCTAATGGCAGAGTGGAAAATTTTGCAAACGTCCTCTATAGTTTTTGCACCTTCGGGTCTTCCGAGGAAACCTAAGGAGGAGAAAATCCAAACGTTGTCCCCTTTTTGTAATCCTCCTTTTTTTAAGGCTTTTACTATGTCAGAATAGGTAAAGTGGTATTTCTTTAACATGAAAGAATTAGATTAGAATAAAGATACCTTAACTCAACTTCTTTAAAATTGTTTCAACAACCCCCCCTAGGGTTCTAAAGGATTCTGTTTGCAAATCCTCAGAAGATAATTCAATATTAAACTCGTGCTCTAGATAGATTAAAAATTCAACCAAATCAAAAGAGTCTAACCAACCCTCCTCCAGGTAGCGAATTTTTTCCATATCAACGGAATTTTCAACCTCTATCCCCTTTTGGCGGAAAAATTCCAATACTTTCTCTAAAACCTGTTTTCTATCCATTAACAAAGACCTCCCTTTTTTCTTTTGCCGATTTTACCACCGCCGATAGGAACTTAAAGTTCTCCCTTTCCCTTTCGTAGGTCCATATTAGGGGGCTTACACTTCGGTAGTCTTTTCCCTCTTTAAAACTCTTTAGGGCTTCGGCTATATCCCAGTAAAGGTTGGCAAAAGCCTCTATAAAACCGGCGGGGTGTCCCGGTGTCATACGGTTGTAGAGCTTTCTCTTTTGGGGTGGAAATTCCACATTGCCCCTATCCCAAACGCATTTTTTTCCGTCGTCGTAGTTTACATAAACCTTTTCCGGCTCCTCTTGAATCCAAAGGGCGGAGGCTTTTGTTCCGTAAACGACAACCTTTAGGCCGTTTCTATTTCCAAGGGATGTTTTGCTCACCCAAAAAAATCCCACTGCTCCGTCGGTAAACTCCGCAATGGTTTTAACCTCATCCACAACTCCAAAGGGACTAAAACTTTTTTGGATTGAGTAAACTTTTTTAATCCTCTTTTCGGTTAAAAACTTCATCAAACTAAAGAGGTGGCTCATTAGGTCGAGAAGTATTCCCGGTATGTTGCCGTCTTTTTTTCTCCACTTTGGTGGATACTCTTTTATCCCCTTCGGAGGTCTAAAAAAACTCTCCTGAGGCATCTCAAGGTGGATATTTACAATTTTTCCAAACTCCCCCTTTAGGATTTTCTCCCTCAAAGCCCCTAAAAGGGGATAGGCTATATAGTTATAGGTCACAACGAGGAATTTGTTGTTTAAGTCCACCTCCTGGGGAAGTTTCTCTATTTCCTCTAAGGTTGCAAAAAGCGGTTTTTCGCATATAACGGCAAACCCGTTTTGGAGAAGTTTTTTTACAACCCCGTAGTGGAGGGGAGTGGGTAATAAAACGCTTACGGCGTCCAATTTTCCTTTTTCCTTTTCTATAAACTCGTCTATTGTGTTGTAAAACCTCTCCACCCCCCAATAGCTTGCCGTTTCTTCGTTAACTTTGAGGTTTGTGCTAAAGACCCCGCTTACGACCCTAAAGCGATTATCCATTTGGGAGGCTACAAAGTGGGGGTAGCCAGCTATGGAGTGGAGCGCCCCCCCGAGAATACCCAGCTTAAAGGGTTTATTTGCCATACAAAGTTTTAATTTTGCGGAATGCAGTAGAGGATTATCTCGTTAAGCATATGTCCGTGCAACCTCAATTTAAACCGGTAAAAGGGAAACTTCTTTTTAATCCAAAAGGGGATTTTCCACAGGTCTTCCGCATTGTGGTAAACGGAAATTGCCAACAAGGGTCTGTATTTCCTTATGTTTTTTTCTGCCCCCTTAAGGGCGAGCAGTTCTGCCCCTTCAATGTCCATCTTTATAAAATTCGGTTCTGCAAATAGAAGGACCATGTCTGGTTTGAAAACTGGAACCTCCCTTCCCTCTTTGGAAATAGTGGAGGAAGAACCCATCTCCTGGAACTTTAAAAGAGAGGTTTCCTCCCACACCCCGGCGGGTATAACTGTTGCGCTAAAGGGGAACTTTTTCTCAAAAAATCCCAAAACTTGGTGGATATCTTTAATAAATTCCCTTATAGGTTCAAAGGCAAAAATTTCCTCCACTTTTTCTTTAAAGAGGTGCAATAACCATGCCAAGGTGTCACCCTTAAAGGTTCCCATATCGGCAAAGCGTATCTTTTTGTCCTTAAAGTATTCCCTAACAAAGGAGGGGAAATACTGCACTTCCTGTGAAGGAAAGGGATAGTTCTCGACGGTGGGGTTTTCCCTAAATTTCTTTATCCTTTCCAAGGTTTTTAAACTTTCTTCGTCCTTAAAGAGTGTTTTCAAATTTTCAAAAATCCCTTTGGGGATGGGTCTTAAACGGAATTTGTAAAAGGGAAGCAATTCTTCAATAAACTGAGGGTGAAGTTTTACAGTTTCTTCAAAAGAATAGACCTCTTTAAAACCTGACCTTTTCAGTTGCTCCTTTGTAGGAGGAAATATTTTTTCCAAAAAGGGTTTTATCTCATCGGGAAAAGAGGGTAAAGAGGGAATGGAGACAAAAATTTCCGCGTCCCTCGGTGCATTTTGAAGCCTGTAGATAGGAACGCCGAAAAGCTCCTTTTGCGGTTTGTACTGGTCTATAAAAAAATCGACTTTTATGCCTTGTTGAATAAGCGTTTTATAAAGAGCCTGACCCCATTGCCCTCCTCCATAAATGGCTCTTTTCATAGGAAAAGATTGTCGTTCGGAAACACCCTATCTGTGATAGGGAAAGTAGAACAACTAAAGGATAAAATACTTGCAGACTCCAAAAGGTTGGATAATAGAAAATTTTAAAAACCCCGCTTTTTTAAGCAAAAAAGATAAATTCCTTGTGAGGGTAAAGTCAGTAACCCAGTCGCTAGGCGTAAATTAATGATAAAGGCTGAAAGTACGCCTTGAAAGATCCTTATCAGATTAAGCTTTATCAGAATAGCAATAGAGGGGTGGTTTATAATAGAAGACCTTTTAACTTCTCTGTTAGCAGCCGCAGTTTTTTTCTATCTACAAGCCTTTTGAGTTCCCTTCTTGCTACCTTTCCCAGGTGGTTTTTCGGTATCTCTTCAACGAAGGCTATATAAATAGGCATCTGGTAGGAGGCCAACTTCCCCCTTAAAAAGTTTCTAAGCTCCCTTTCCGTTAGGGGTTCTTTAGAAACTACGAAGGCGCATACAACCTCTCCAAAGTAGTCGTTCTCCACTCCGAAAACGGCGCACTCTTTTACTTTGGGGTGGGTTAAGATTACCCTTTCTACATCTTGGGGAAATACGTTTATACCTCCGGTGATGATGACCTCCTTTTTCCTCCCGCTGAAGTAGAGATAACCTTCTTCGTCCAAATAGCCGAGGTCGCCGGTTAGAAAGTATCCGTCCGAGGTAAAGCTCTCTGCGGTCTTTTGAGGCATTTTGTAGTAGCCGGCAAAGATGGTTTCGGTCTTTACCGCTATCTCCCCTATTTGGTTGGTAGGTAACTTTTTCCCTTCGGGTGAGAAGATTTTTATACCCACGTAGGGTAGGGGTTTACCCACGCTGTCCCATTTTCGAGTTTCTTTTGTCATATTCAACACGGAGGCGAAACCTATTTCGGAGGTGCCATAGGTTTCGTATATCTCCCAGCCGATGGTTTTCGAAAGTTCTAAAGACCTCCTACGGGTTTTTTCTAAGAGGGGTGCCGAAGAGGATATTAGCTTTTTCAAACCTTTAAGGTCGTAATTTCCTCCCTTCTCCCAAAGGTGGGAAACTATGTTCTCCAGTTGGGAGGATACCAAAACGGCAAAACTCACTTTGTGGGTTTCCACAAGCTCAAGCCACTTTTGGAGGTTGAACTTCTTCATTACAACGGCAGTGGCTCCCGTTATCAAAGGCAAAAGGGTAAACCTCTGCGCTAAAGAGTGGTATAGGGGGGTTGAGACTATATAAACGTCCTCCTCCGAGAGGTTAAAAATCTCTTTTGCCCCCTTAAAGGCTCTCTTTAGTTTGATTCTTTGGGTTAGCACTATGGGTTTAGGCTTTCCCGTTGAGCCGCTCGTTGTGGTGATAATAAAGGGAGTATCCAAATCGGGTTTTACATTCCAATCTTTAACCTTTGCGGGTACTCCCCAGAGCTCTCTAACCTTTAAGGTTTCTATTCCCTTAAATTCCCTTTCGGTTTGGGTAATCGCCATTTCAACACCGCAGGTTTTTAGAATTTCCTCCGCGAACTCTTGGGGTAGGTCGGAAGGTAAAGGAACCAAAGTGAGGCCGAGTTTAGAGACCACCAATAGGAGCAGAACCATCTCCAGAGAATTACCCAAAAAGGTGGCTATGTGCGTTCTCTTCCCTTCGGAGAGGGTTTTTAGCTTTTCCGCAAAGAGGTCGGTTTTTTCTAAGAGCTCCCCGTAGGTGTATTTTTTTTCCTCTATTATTAAGGCGACTTTTTTGGGATTTTTTAGGGCTTGTTCTTTGAAGAGCGAATAGAAATTTTTGCTATAAAGCATTATTAAATTAATAGCTTATACGCTGGGTGAGAAATTAGGCGTAAGCATAGGAGGCGACCCCCAAAGCGGTTAAATAGGTCAAAATAGTAAGCTTTCTCCTCCAACCACTTAACTCCATATACCTCACCTTTGCAAACAAACCT
>JALVTI010000026.1 GCA_027035985.1 Aquificales bacterium
GTCTCAATTGAACCGTGTAGAGGTTTCTTTCAAAAATCTTTTTGGGGTAGGGTTCTCGGTTGTTTTCCGCCCAATCGTGGGAGAGTTTTTTTATTAGAGAACTTTTACCGCCACCGGGTTGTCCCAAGAGAAGGATGAAACTATTTTGGTTATTCTCCCACCTATCCCATATCAGATTGGAGACACATTTGGGTTCCAACGATTGGTTTGAAATTAAATCTTTAACCCCTTTGGGGTCGGTGTAGACCTCCTTTAGGGAACCCCCCAAATCACCATCCAGGGGTAGGGGTTTTTCGAAAACCTTTTTTAGGGTCTTCTTGTATTCATCTTCCAACTTTCGGAGGTTTAACCATTCCTTTCCCCTCTCCCAAAGTCGGGAGATTATCTTTTCGCTCAAAAATTGTTTTAATAATTCCCAATTTATAAAGTCCATCAAATGTTATTTTGCAGTCGTTATTCGGTAAACCCGCGGAGGGGAACGGATATCGATAACCACCTTGGGTTTGGGAAAGTTATTTTTCCCACCGCTGGGTAATGAAAAAGTTTGCCTTTCGAGGGAACTATCGTAAAGCGAAACTATTTGTGGAAGAGATTTCTCTAAATTGTTTAGTCCTAAAAAGGGAACCTACAATTTAATAGCCTTGCGATGGTCGTCTCTTGGAATAAAGACCTTTTTGAGTTTAAGGTTGTAGCCTCCGACGGCAACGCGAGGGCGGGAATACTGAAAACCCCCCACGGGGAGATAGAGACGCCGGTCTACATGCCGGTGGGAACCCTCGGGACGGTGAAGGCTGTAACCCACCGGGAGGTCGAGGAGATAGGTTACAAACTCATATTGGGAAACACTTACCACCTCTACCTAAGACCGGGTTTGGACGTTATAAGGGAGGCGGGGGGACTGCACAACTTCATATCGTGGAAGGGGGCGCTTCTAACCGATAGCGGCGGTTTTCAGGTCTTCTCCCTCGCCAGGAAGAGCGGAACGGCTAAGGTCGACATAACCGAGGAGGGGGTTATATTCAGAGACCACCTTTCGGGGGATTTGCACCTCTTCACACCCGAATTTGTCGCCTATATAGAGGAAGTCCTCGGGGCGGACATAATAATGCCGCTCGATGTGGTCGTTCCCTACCCCACCACCTACGAAAACGCCGCCGAGGCGCTGGAGCGCACCATAAGGTGGCTCGACCGATTTATAAAGGCGCGCACGCGGGAAGACCAGGCGCTCTTTGGCATAGTGCAGGGCGCATTTTGGAAAGATTTGAGGCGCGAAAGCGCCCTAAAGACAATGGATTTCGACGAATACCTCTTCGGCTACTCGATAGGCGGTCTTTCGGTCGGCGAAAAGGCGGAAATCATGTACGAGATGACCGAGGTTGTCACCGAGCTACTCCCGTGGAATAAACCCCGCTACCTCATGGGTGTAGGTAAGCCGGAGAATATCGTCGAGAGCGTTGAGAGGGGCGTCGATATGTTCGACTGCGTCTTTCCTACCCGCGTGGCGAGGACGGGAACGCTCTACACCACCTATGGAAAGATGAATATAGGAAATAGGCGCTTTGCCAAGGATTTCAACCCCCCCGACCCCGAGTGCGATTGCTACACCTGCAGGAATTACAGCAGGGCGTATTTGAGGCACCTCTTTAACGTTGACGAGATAACCGCCTACATACTCAACACCATTCACAACCTAAGTTTTTACAAGCGGATAATGACCCAAATGAGGGAGGCGATAATAAGGGGGGAATTCCAAAAGTGGAAGAAAAACTTCTACGAGAAATACTTTTCGGGGAAATTTTAATCAGGAGACCTCCCGAAGGATTTCCTCTATTATTTCCTCTTCCCCTTTTAGGGAGCTATCTTTCAAAACCAGGCGGTGGGCTAGAACTTTGACGGCGCACTCCTTTAGGATTTCCTTCGGCAGAAAGGGGAGTTCCCTCATGTGGGATAGGGCTTTTCCGAAACTTATCCAGTGGATGGCTCCCCTTGTCGATACCCCTATGAGGACGTCGGGGTGCTTTCTAGTAGCCTCCACAACGCGGTAGGCGAAATCTAAAGCGTCCTCTTTGAGTTCCAATCTTTTAACCCTTTCCCTCTCGGCGAGAATGAAGTCCTTTTTCAAAAGGGGTTTGAGTTTTTTAACCCTCTCGTAGGGGTTCTCACCCGCAAGGATTTCCCTCTCTATGTCGGGAGGAGGGTAACCCACCGAGGTTTTGACCATAAATCGGTCCAACTCCGAGTGGGGTAGGGGGAAGGTTCCCCACTCCTCAAGGGGGTTTTGGGTCGCTATTACGAAAAAGGGTTCGGGAAGTTTGAATGTTTCACCCTCTACGGTTACCTGACCCTCCGCCATAGCCTCGAGGAGGGCAGACTGGGTTTTGGGCGAAGCGCGGTTTATCTCATCCGCCAAAAAGATGTTGGTAAAGATGGGTCCCGGTTTAAATACAAAATCGTTCTTTTTCACATCGAATATAAAGCTTCCCAAAATATCGGACGGAAGCGTGTCGCTGGTAAACTGAAACCGCCTAAAGGAGAGCCCTAAAACCTTGGATAGGGTGAGGGCGAGGAGGGTTTTACCCACTCCCGGGATATCCTCCAGGAGGGCGTGCCCGCCCGCAAGAAGGGCGGCGAGGAGGTATTCGGCTACCTCCCGCTTTCCCCTAACGACGCTTTCGACCGCCCTTAGGAGTGTCAAATAATCCATTCCCTTAACAGGATATCCTTTTGTCCCCACCTTTTGCGGTTATTCAAAAAGCTGAACTACCTCGTCGGGAATAAAATCCCTGTTTGACTTGTCGAGGTGGATATGTATTACCCCCGGAAGTCTCCTTATTTCGGAAACAACCTTGTGAACATCCCTTATGGGGATTGTTGCAACCACATTCAACCTATCGTCGTAAAAGATTTCCCTAACCAAGTCGCGGAACTTTTTGGAAAAGAGTTCCATCTTTCCAATCTCGTCTATGACGATAACCTTTCGGCGGTCTTTCCTAGCCTCCTCTATCGCCTTTAGAAGGGTGGGAATGGCTATCTCTTCGAAGTAGTTCACGTTAACCCCATAAGAGCCGACCAATTTCTTCGAGGTGAAAATTTTGGAGGCGAATATTTTCTTCTTCCCGTCGGTGGTGATTATTCTAAAACCGGTTCTCTTTTTGGTTTTGGGGTCTCTGACCTCTTCGGTCCAAAAGCCTATTGCCCGTTTTCCGAGCTTTTCGACAATCTTTTTTATGGCGGTAGTCTTCCCACTACCCGGTTCACCCGTTATCAAAACCTTTGTTCCCATAAAGGTTTAAAAATAGGATTGGAACGGAAAAGGGAAGGTTATTTTAGAGACAATCGGGGTTTCCTTCCGTAATCATATTTCTAAGCCAGGGAACAACAATTTCGTTGAATTTTTCCGGGTTTTCTATTGGAGGAAGGTGGGCGGTATTGGGAATTTCGGCAAATATTGCGCTGTTACTTTCCTCCGCTATGCGGCGCACCACCGCGGGAGGAGTTACCTTTTCGTCGTCTGCTCCGGCTATTACGAGGGTGGGAATATTCATTTCCTTTAGTAGGGATGTGTAATCGGGCCGCTTAGCCATAGCCCTCAAGGCGGCGGCGATACCCTCCTCGGTCGCTTCGTTCATAATACAGCGTATCTCCGCCATCTTTTTGGGGTCTTTTTTGGTTGCGGGAGAGGTTTGTGCTTCGAGCATAGCCTCTATGAGGAAATCCTTACCCTCCTTTAGAACCTTTTCGGCGAGTTCGTAGCGCTGTTTCTTCCTCTCCTCGTCGTCTGCTTTGGCTCGGGTTGCCACCAAGACGACCGAGTCGACCATATCCCTAAAGCGCTTAAAGAGGTCGAAGATGAGGTAACCTCCCATAGATACCCCTATGGGGATAATCTTTTTAACCCCCAATTCGCGTAGACGCCAAACGATGTAGTTGGTGTAAACCTCCCAAGGTGGGTCTAAGTCGAGGGGTGCGGGTGCATCACCAAAACCGGGGTAGTCAACGGCGATGTAGGGAATCCTTGCCTCTTCGAGGGCTTTAAATTGGTACTTAAACATACCTTTGTTTAGGGGGAACGCGTGCAAAAACAACACTACTTTGGGTGCAAATACCTTTAAACCTACCATAGTTAATAAAGTTAATCCCGTTCCTGATAGAGTTTAGTAATTAAATGGAGAAACCCACCGTTGCGCTCGTCGATTACGGAATGGGAAACCTCGGGAGTGTAAAAAAAGCCCTCGAAACGGTAGGCTTTGAGGTATGGCGTACCTCCGACCCCGAAGACCTAAAGAGGGCGGAGGCGATAGTCCTCCCCGGTGTGGGAGCCTTTGGGGATGCGGTGAAACACCTAAAGGAACTAAACCTTATAGACGCCCTCAAAAGGGAACTGCTCGACCGAAAAAAACCCTTTTTGGGGATATGTTTGGGACTTCAACTCCTCTTTGAGAGGAGCTATGAATTTGGGAAACACCAAGGGTTGGGAATTTTTGAGGGTGAGGTTCTCCACTTCGAGGATAGGGTTCATAAAGTTCCCCACATGGGTTGGAACGAGATACACCCCAAAAGGGAACACCCAATTTTGGAGGGACTCAAAGAGGGGGATTTCTTCTACTTCGTCCACTCCTATTACGTAAGCCCCCGAAGGGGGGATATAGTGCTAACCGAAACCGACTACGACGGCTTTTTCTTCACCAGCGGGGTGGCTTACGAAAACATAGTCGCCTTTCAGTTTCACCCGGAAAAGAGCCAAAGGAAGGGTCTCCGTCTTTTGGAAAACTTTAAGAATTTTGTCCTAGAGGGGGAATTTTAGAAGTCGGTTCCACTTAAAGTTTTTTCCTTTATGCTCCGCCTCTTTTTGGGAATCAATATCTTTATTCTCCTCCTTAGGTTTGTCTATATCTTCGTTTCGCCCTTTGACCTCTCACCGGAGGAAGCCCAATACTGGGATTGGAGCAGGCACTTAGACCTATCCTATTACTCCAAACCGCCGCTTATAGCCTACCTGAACTGGCTCTCCACCCACATTTTCGGAAATACCGAATTCGCCGTCAGATTTTGGGCGGCGCTCTTTGCTTTCCTCTCCGCCCTGCTCGTTTATAAAGTGGTTAGGGATTTTTTCAAAGATGAAGCCCTCGCCTTTTGGCTCGGGTTGCTCCCCCACCTCTTTGTCGGCTTTAACGCCCTCGCTTTCGTCTTTACCACCGATACGCCCCTCTTCTTCTTTTGGGGATTGTCCTTTTTGCTACTCCTAAAGGCGGTCGAGGGAGAGAGGCTAAAGGATTGGCTCCTTTTGGGGGTTTCGGGAGGTTTGGGTTTCCTCGCGAAGTATTCCATGGTTTTCTTCTTTCCCTTGGGGGTTTTCTACATATGGATAAAGAAACCCCGATTGTTTAAAACGGTGAAACCCTACCTCGCAACGGTTTTAGCCCTTCTCTTTACCCTACCGGTGGTCTACTGGAACTACAAACATGGGTGGGTTTCCTTTAAACACGTCCTCGGACTGTCGGGGATTGAGAAAAAGGGGCATTTCCCCTATTGGAAGGGTTTTTGGAACTTTTTGGTCTCCCAAATGGCACTTTTGGGGTTCGGTTTCTTCTTCTACCTCCTTTGGGGTTGGGTTAAAAATTTCACCCCAAAAGGAAAACTCTTTCCCTTTGCCCTCTTTTCGTTTTATCCCTATCTCGTTTTCCAACTTTTGGCGCTGAAGAAATTTGTCTACGGCAACTGGGCGGGTTTTGCCTACTTTACCGGCGGTATTTTGGCGGGTTATTACTACATTAGGAGTTTCAAAAGACTTTTACCTATTTCGGTTTTTGTAGCCTCTCTTTCGGCGTTCCTGTCGGCGGTCGCCTTTTACCCTCCCCTTATAGACAAACTGCACCTTACAAAGGTTTTACCTCCGAAAAAAGACCCCACGAGGGTTATGGTCGGATGGGAAGACCTCGGGAGGTTCGTTTCGAGATACTACAACCCCAAAAGGGATTTTATTTTTTCCAACCTCTACCAGATAAGCGCCGAAATGGCGTTTTATGTTAAGGGGAACCCCCAAACTTACGTCTTCAACTACTATCAGAGGATGAACCAATACGACCTTTGGGAGGTCAAAAATTTCGACCTCTTCACCCGTTGGTTGGAGGGTGAAAACATACCCCCCCAAGAGGTCTTTAGGTGGGAGGAATTAAAGGGCAAAAACGGGATTTTTGTAACCTATTTCCCCACCCCTCCGAGGAGGATAATGGATTCGTTCCAAAGGTTAGTCTGGACTAAAAAGTTTGCCGTCTACTGGAGGGGAGAACCGATATATACCTACTACATCCACTACTTGGAGGGATTTAAGGGCAACTACAACCCCATCATTAGGGGGTATTAATGGAAAAAACAGAGGGGGTTACCCCCTCAATCCTTCCAAAATTTGGGGGTAGACCTTTTTAAGGAATTTCAAGGCGAAAATATAAACGATACCCTCGATAGTTGCTATCGGTATGTGTATCAAAAATATGAGCTTCGCGTCGGTTAGAAATCTCTCGCCGGTGAGGGCAAGCTCCAGAGCGACCAAAAGCCCCGCCCCCAGTATTGCGACGAAGGCGCTCAAAAAAGCCCCCGCGTAAAATTTCCATCCGTCGGAGAGTATCCACCTCCTAAAGAGCAGACAAGCCACGATTGCCGGAAAAGCCATATTGAAGGTATTCACTCCCAAAACGCCCAGTCCGCCGAATTGAAACAGCACCGCCTGGAGGAATAGTCCGACAAATAGGGCGGGAAAAGTAGCTTCGCAAAGTAGCAAGCCGATAAGACCGTTAAAGAGCAGGTGGGCGCTACCTACCCCGACCGGCACGTGCACGAGGGAGGCTACGAAAAATAGGGCGGTTAGGAGGGCGGTTAAAACGAGTTTTTCCCCTTCGAGTTTTTTAAGACCGTAGGCTACCGCCGGAAGGGTCAGAGCCCACCCGGTGACTATCTCCCAAGTTGGTAAAACACCTTCGGAGATATGCATATCACTTCACCCCTTGAGGTTTCGGATAGGCGTATATCCAAACGACGGCGTCCAATTCGAGGGGGTATTCCTTCCCGTCGGAAGGGTTTTTTATTTCTCCACTGTGCGTTATTGCGGCAAATCCCCACCAACCGCTCCAGGGAACGGTATAGATAAAGACCCCGTTTTGGTCGGTCTTTACAACCTGCGTGTAGAGGAGTTCGTTGGGATATTTGACACCTTTGGAATTGTAATACTCGATTTCCACCCTCGCGTAGGGAACAGGTTTTCCGTTCTTTAGTACCTGCCCGACGAAGGTGTTGCCCTCCCAAAGTCCGAAGGGGCGCGTTAGCGGAATTATCTCAATAGGCAAACCTATCGGTTTTCTCCAGCCCTCCTCCCAGCCGAAGGCGCTCACGTAAACTTTGGCTATCTGCTGGATAAACTGCTCCTCCGTCGGTTCGAAGTAGGGTTTTTGCTCGACGAATATCTGATAGACGCCGGGGCCGTGGAGGCGGACGGTAGCCGTATATTTTTCAACCTTTAAATCACTCCCCGGCTCCGCTGGGATATAGCTCTTTTGCCACTTTATCGGGTATATACGCCCGTTTACAAATACCCCGCTCCTCTCGATTTGATAGTGCATAGCCGGATAACCCTCGGCGGGGTGTGTGAATTCGCTTTCCACCTTTATAACGGGCTTCCTCACGATGTCGGAATCCGGTTTAACGACCAGAAAGTGGGCGAAAGACATACCCACCGTTAGGAGTAAGGAACTGAAAAGCTTCCTCATAATGAATTAGAAATATAGGTAAAGCCTAACCATATAAGGAAAAAGCTATAAACAACTAAAAAGTGTTAGGGGTTGGTCAAAAGCTATCCTTACCTTTTCCCCCGTTAGGGGGTCTCTTCTGTAAACACACCAACCTTCGCCGTCCCTCCCATACCATATAACCTCGGTGAAACGTATAAGGCGGGGGTCGGAAGGAGGGTCAAAAACCTGCCTCTCGTCGTAGGGAAAATTTGGCTTTATCCTGTAGTGGTAGGAGTAAATAGCCATTTCACTTTTAGGATATCCCCAAAAATTTTTCCGCCGAAAGGAGTATTAAACCCGTAATAACCCCAGCGAGGATGTCGTCGACCATTATCCCAACCCCGTGGGGTATCTTTTCAAAGAGACCTATAGGAGGAGGTTTGAGAATATCGATAACCCTAAAGAGGATTAAACCAAGAAGCAACATTAGAGGTGTCGGTTTGACGAAAAAAAACACCGTCAGGATACCGGCAACCTCGTCGATAACAACCTCGTCGGGGTCTTCGTTTCCCACACTTTCGGAGTAAACTTTCGAAGCCCAAATCCCCAAAAGGGTGACGAGAAGAAAGGCAACCGCGTAGGGGATTTTTCCCAATTGGTAGAGAGCCCAGGCGAGGGGTATTGCGAAAATACTTCCCCACGTGCCGGGCATCTTCGGCAGAAGCCCTATATAGCAGTATGTGGCAAAACACTTGGCAAGCTTTAGCATTACCGCCTTAGATTTTATTCATCACTTCGACCATCTCGAGCGCCGCGAGGGCTGCTTCCCAACCTTTATTTCCCATCTTTGTGCCGGCACGCTCGATAGCCTGCTCGAGGGTGTCGGCGGTGATTATGCCAAAAGTTATGGGCTTTTCCACCTCCAGCGAGACGTTTGCCAATCCCTTAGAGACCTCCGCGGCGACGTATTCGAAGTGCGGGGTCGCCCCCCTTATCACTGCCCCGAGGGCTATAACGGCGTCTATATCTTTCCTCTTGGCGAGTTTCTTAGCCGCTAGGGGTATCTCCCATGCACCGGGAACCTTTACGAGGGTAACGTTTTCCTCGCTAACCCCGTGGCGGGTGAGGCAGTCGATAGCACCCTCCACGAGGCGGTCGACTATTGCGGAATTGAACCTCGAAGCGACTATTCCAAATTTGAATTTTTCCCCTCTGTGGAGAAAACCTTCCAAAACCTTCATAGGGAACTATTGTTTCCAAACCTCTCCATCGGGTCGAAGTTTAAAGGAATCCTTAATGTGCGGGAAGTTCCAACAAATTCCAATTTTGGGAAAAGGAAATAGAAAAGGATAAATAAAGATTTAACAGCGGCTACCGGTGGGACCGCTACATTCGTGGCAAGGTTCTATATATTCGATGTCGAAAATTAATTTGAGACCGAGCTCTTCAAACCAGGGAGTGATGTTTTTGATGTATTTGACCTTAGCCATAAAGTATTTTTCAAAACCTTCTTTCATCCAGTGAGCCCAACGACCCTCTTTCCAAAGAACCTTTTGTCTCGGAGGTATAACGGGATTTGCCAAAACGAAGAAACCTTTATCTCCGAAGTCGGCTATACATATTGCGGGAAGCCTCGGGGCAACCCTTTCGGGAATATTTTTAATGTCGTTGTAGATATTGTGGGCAACGGCAACCGCCATACCCTCAATCATCTGACCGGTTTTAGGTGCACCGGTCGGTATGGGTGTCTGCTGAACGGGAGGTATTGCCACACAAACGCCGACACCGTAAATGTTAGGATAATCGGGCACATACATACATCTATTGGTTTTAACAAAACCTTTCGGGTTGGCTACCTTATCGCCCGCCGATTTTATGACGTCGGGACCTTCGAAGAAGGGCATAAGCATCGTCAGTTTGCTCTCGACTTGCATAGTCTTTATCTCATTCCCATCGAGGTCGCAAATGGCGAATTCAACGTGGTCTTTTGCCACCTTCTTAACCTTCGCGTTGGCGTAAGTCCATATGGACTTCTCCATGGTGATGTCTTCCAAATACCTCTTGGAGGGGCCTATTCCACCCAGACCGGCGTATCCGAGGTAGGGTTCGGAGGTCACTATCGTCATGGGTATCTTGTGGCGGATGTGCTCCTTTCGGGCGCGGTAGTCGAGCATAAAGGCAAACTCGTATAGGGGTCCGAAACAGGAAGTTCCCGGTATGGAACCGACCACCACAGGACCGGGATTTTCCAACAGCTTGTGAACCGCCTCCCTGGTTTCGAGGGCGTGGGGGAGGTTACATATCGAATAGACCTTCGCCCCTTCCTCAATCTCAATATTAGGCTCCCAATTTAGGGTGGGACCTGTGGCGAAAACCAAATAGTCGTATTCCAAAACTTCGCCGTTAGCCAATTTAACCCTTTGGGCGTCGGGGTCAACCTCCTCCGCCTTGGAGGGGATAAAACTTATATCCCTCTTGGGGAGTATTTTCGAAAGGTTTGCCCTTATGGAGTTGGGATTTTTATCCAAAACCGCAACGTGGGGAAGGGAGGGGGTAAAAACAAATTCCTCCCTATCGGAGACGAGAACTATATCCAACTCCTTCATGAGGTCGCGGAGTGCGTAAGCCGTTGCCAATCCTCCGACACCGCCACCGATAACAACAACCCGTTTTCTGGACATTGCAAGAAGCCTCCCTTTAGAGAATTCGAAAATTCTTATTTGCAGATACTATTGTGGAAGCGATTGCTGTTTACTTTCCCAATAGGGGGATGTCAACTAATTAAACACAAACTTAACGGAAATATGAAAAATGGCAAAAAAATACCCGTTGAGGTTTACAAAATACCCCTACTTTTGAGGTAAACGACCCCTATAAAGGAGACCCCTAAGAGGAGCGCAAATATCTTTTCCCCCACACCGCCGGTTTTCATAAGGGGAATTTTCAACCTCGGATAGTAGGAAGCCCCTACGGGTATTCCAAGGGGGGTTAGGGCGTCAAGCACCAGGTGGGAGAGGTAGCCGACCCAAAAGCCGTATAGAAACTGCCAGTAAAAGTGGTATTGGGGTAGATACCTCTCGAGGGAAACCCAAATCAAAAACAGTCCCAATAGCAGGAGAGGGTGGTGGGTTATCCCCCTATGGGTGTTCCAGAGGGATTTCTTCCTACCCTTGGAGGGAACTAAAGAGGAAAACTTCAGGTCTATGTCGGGAAAGGTCGAACCTATCACCACGGCGGGGAGGGCGTAACCGGGAACGTTGAAGAGGAAACCGAAGACCAATCCCCCCAAAATGTGGGTTGGACCCTTCATTATTCCTCCTCAATCTCGACTATATCCTCGGGGGGTTCCTCCTCACCCTCTTCCTCCACCAGTTCCTTGACGTATTCGGCGTATTCCTCGGGGCTTAGCAAATCCTCAACCTCGGTGGGGTCTCTCATCTCTATAACGCAAATCCACCCGTCTTCGTAGGGGTACTCGTTTATCAGCTCGGGGCTGTTTTCCAACTCGCTGTTAATATCGACAATCTTTCCGCTAACGGGCGCGTAAACGGGGGCTACGCTTTTGACACTCTCTATGTTTGCCACCGTATCGTTCTGCTCCACCTCCTGGTTGAGCTCCGGCAATTCCACGTAAACGATGTCGCCCAACTCACTCTGGGCGTAGTCGGTTATACCTATACGGGCTTTGTTCCTCTCCTCAACAAGACACCACTCGTGTTCCTTCGTGTAAAAGCGGTCTTTGGGTATCCTGTACTTTCCCGCAACGATAATTTCGTCCATGAGAAGTTAATTTATAGTCAAAAGTGAAAAAGAAGCCCGCCGCTTCGCGGCGGGGATTTTATTTCTAGTGTTTGAAATGTCTCATACCGGTGAAGACCATAGTGGCGCCGTGCTCCTCGCAAGCCTCTATAACCTCTTTATCCCTTATCGAACCACCCGGTTGGATAAAGGCGGTAATACCCTCTTTGGCGGCTATATCCACGCTGTCGCGGAAGGGGAAGAAGGCGTCTGAAGCGACCACTGCACCCTTCAGGTCTTTTTCAAACTCCTTAGCCTTTTGAATGGCGAGCTTCAGCGCGTCGACGCGGGAGGTCAGCCCCATACCTATACCGAGGGTCTGACCGTCCTTGGCTATAACTATCGCATTGGATTTAACGTGCTTAACAACCCTCCACGCGAATAACAGGTCTTTCATCTCCCTCTCGGAGGGTTCCCTTTTGGTCACCACCTTGAGTTCCTTATAAAGTTCGGTATCCTCATCTTGGAGCAAAAATCCACCGGAAACCTTTTTGAGGTCTCTCCACACGCTCCTTCCCATATAGCGGATAACCCTCAAATTCTTTTTCTTCGAGAGGATTTGCAGAGCCAAGGGGTCGTAATCGGGGGCGACAACTATCTCGAGGAAAATCTTTGTAAGCTCTTCGGCGGTTTCGGGGTCAACCTTATCGTTGAAGGCAACAATCCCGCCGAAAGCGGAAACGGGGTCTCCCTCCAACGCCCTCAGGTATGCCTCCCTAACGCTATTTCCCACGGCAACACCGCAGGGGTTGGTGTGCTTTATTATCG
>JALVTI010000027.1 GCA_027035985.1 Aquificales bacterium
GAAAAACCTCAAACGGCAACCGAAGAACAAACCGAACATTGAGGGTTTTTGCTAAACTTTATGGGAACGCATTGGTAGTTTCTCAAATCCACCACAAGGGTTTTTCCCTCAAGATTTTCCCCTTTGCCGGTTACGAGATTAATAACCTCCTGCACTTGGATGGAACCTATAACGGCAACGGTTGTTATTGCGGTTGGAAGGTTTAAATCTCCACCTCCCAAAGTTTCCGTATTACCGGGAAAGAGACATTCCAAACAGGGCACCTCTTGAGTTTCTTTTTTGAAAAAGGGAAAGCTCGCAACCCAACCCTCCCAACTGCCCACTCCGGCGGAGATTAGCCCCTTTTCAGCCTTATAACAGAGTTTGTTCAACAGCTTTTTGGTCTCAAAATTGTCGGTGCAATCGAGAACTATATCGCAACGGCTTACGAGATATCCCCCGTTAACCTTGTTCAGTCGGGTGTCGAAAGCCTCAACCTTTATATCGGGCGAAATTTTTTTCAATTTTTTGGCGGCGACAAAAGCCTTTGACTTTCCGACATCCGACTGGTCGTAAAGAATTTGGCGGTTTAGATTGGAGCGGTCTACCCTATCGTTATCCACCAAGAGTAGATTTTTAGCCCCCAAACGGACAAGTTCTTGAGCAACAAAGGAGCCCAATCCACCCAAACCGACAACCATAAACCGCAGTTGGCGGAGTATATCCACACCCTCCCCTCCGAGGAGGAGGGTATTGTAATCCTGAAAATTCATAGGAAAAAAATTGTTGCAAGATTTGGGGGTTTTAACAAGCTATTAAATATCGCTTTTTCCTTTAAGATTTCTATTTCTCCAAATCCTCAAATAGGATTTTTTCCACCAATTCGCACAAGGTGTGTCCCAAGGTTATATGGCACTCCTGTATGCGGGGAGTCTCGTAGGAGGGCACCACAAAGGGGTAATCAACTATACCCTTTATCGTTCCCCCATCTCTGCCTAAGAAAGCCGCCGTCAGCGCCCCCTTTTCCTTCGCCCTTAGGAGGGCTTTGCGGACATTTTCACTCCTACCGGAGGTTGAAATTCCTATAACCACATCTTCCGGTTTAACCAACGCCTCCACCTGACGGGCAAAGATTTCCTCAAAGCTGTAGTCGTTTCCAAGGGCGGTTAGAACGGAGGTGTCGGTCGTCAGCGCGATAGCCCTCAAGGGGGGTCTATCCTTTGAAAACCTACCGATAAGCTCGGCGGCTATGTGCTGGGCGTCGGCGGCGCTCCCCCCGTTTCCGAAGAGGTAGACCGTCCCCCCCTTTTTGAGCCTCCCGGCAACCTCTCCTGCGAAGCGGGCTATATCCTCCAAATACTTTTCCACAAAGGCGAGCTTTATTTCGGCGCTCTCCCTGAAGGCGGTTAAAATGCGCTCCCTCATTAGGTTAGCCTTTTATTTTCTTTATCCTCTCATCGGGGGAAACGATTTTGGTAATTTTTACCCCAAAGCGGTCGTTAACAACAACCAGCTCGCCCTCCGCTATTTTTCTCCCGTTAACCTTTATATCGACCGGGTCGGAGAGCATCTTATCGAGGACAATTATCGAAGAGGGTTTCAACGAAAACAGTTCCTCCAAAGTTATACGCCTCGAACCCACTTCGACACTTATATCGAGGGGAATGTTTAACAACGCCAGTAGAACATCGTCGGGCGGTTCCTCCATATGTTCCTCGGTACACTCCGGTTCTACCGACCCCCCCACCGGTTCCCACTGCCCCTGTTGGTCGGGAGTTCCTTCCCGCGCGGGAGGTGGATTATTTGCGGCTTTCTGTTGCTGCTTTTTCTTCAACTCCTCTTCCCATTGCTTTTCCAAATCATCCATATTGACACTCATTTGGAAACCATTTTAAAAATCTTTTCCGCCACCCCTTCGGGGGGAATGTCGAGACATTCAAAACCCCTCGGGCAGGAGTCCCTCCCGTGGATGTGGCAGGGGGAGCAGAAAAGCCCTTTAAAGAGCACCTCCCCCTCGTCGGGATAAGGGGCAAAGCCCAAGCAGGGGTGGGTTCCGCCGTAGATTGTTAGCACCTTTGTTCCCACCGCCCGCGCCATGTGGGTCGCACCGCTGTCGTTTCCGACGAAGAGCTTTGCACCCCTCATAACGTGGAGGCTCTCGTTTAGGGAGAGTTTCCCGCAGAGGTTTAGGACACCTTTCCAATCCCTCGATAGGTCGTAGTCCCTTCTATCCCCCACGAGGACGACCCTTATCCCTTCCTCCGAAAGGATTTTTGCGAGCCTCTCGAAGTGGGGATAAGCTTTACTCCTATAACGGGCGCCTATGCCAAGGACTACATAACTGTCCTTCCTAAGGTCGAATTTGGAAAGGATTTCCCCCGTTCGTTTTTTGTCCAAAACAATCCTCGGTCGGAGGTTCTTAACATCTATTCCCAACCCCTTTAGGGTTTCGGAGTAAAGTTCGACCACATTTAGGGGTCTTTCCTTTAGTTTTTTCACCAACCCGAAGCGGTTTAGAAAGACGCAGACCCTCCTTCTGAGGGAGTGTTTTTTATACCTAACCTTTACCCCGGCGGGGATAAGCCTCGAGAGCAAAACACTCTTGGGGTTTGAGTGCAAATCCAAAACCGCAAAGGGTGAGAGTTTCGAAAGCTCCTTTGAGAGGTCTAAAATGGGGCGCAAACCCCTAAGGGAGTCCCTCCGAACCTCGACCACCGATAGGCGGCTGTCCTCTTTGAAGAGTTCCCCGTAAGGAGCGTAGGTTATTAAAACCGGTTTGAAACCCGCCCCCACGAGGGGGTCGATGAGGGAGGAGGTGAGGACCACATCCCCGAGGGAGGAAAAGCGGAGGAGAAAGACCCTTTTTTGCATTATTACTGCTTTTTAACGCCGAAGGTTTTGATGAAGTTTTCGACCTGTTCGCGGTTTCCGACCACTATGAGGATATCCCCCGGTTGGAAGCGGAAATTTTTGGGATCGGGGGTTGGTATCATCTCGTCGTTTCTCACAACTCCGAGGACGATAACGCCGGTTTTCTTCCTCACATCCGCCTCGGCGAGGGTTTTGCCCACCAGCTCGCTGTCGGGGGGTAACTCGACCCACTCCATAACGAGCTGTTTGAGGATAAGCTCCATCTTGTCGCCGGCAACCGGTTGGTAGAATGCACCGGCGAGCACCATACCCATTTCGCGTGCTTCCTGGTCGGTGAGGGTGACGGTGCACTCGACGTCGCCGTCCTCGTCGAGGACGTAAATCTCCCTCTTACCCGAGTGGTGTATGATTATGGAGACGATTTGTCCCGAAGATAGCTTTATCGAAAACCTCTTCCCTATACCGGGAAGCTCCGTCTGTTTGAAAAATTCCATAAAAGGTTATATTAGGCTTGACATTTAACCCTTTCAACGGAGCGGGCAAACCTATCCAACCCTTTTGAGTATGCTTATTTATTTCTGACCTACAAAAGGGAGGAAAAGATGAAAACGACACTAAAAGAGGACAAGAGATTGTATAGAGAGCTCACCATAGAGGTTGAGGGTCCCGAGGTTAAAAACGCCCTCGAGGAGATTTATCAATACCTCTCCTACACCGCAAATATACCCGGCTTTAGGAAGGGAAGGGTTCCCCGCAAAATTTTGAGAAAACGCTTTGAGGCTTTCATTAAGGAAAGGATAGCCGACAAGGTGTTGGATAAATACCTCGAAAAAGCCCTCGAAGAGCACGGCGTCAAACCGGTAGCCGACATCTTCATAACCGACATAAAACTCGACGAGGAGAAGCCCGCCGTTGTGGTGGTGGTCAAATTCGAAGTTCCCCCCGAGATAGAGCTCAAAAACCTCGAGGAGATAACCGTCGAGGTTCCCAAAGCCGAATTTTCCCAAGAGCAGGTCGAAAACTACATAAACCAACTTAGGGAGCAACACGCCGAGTGGAAGACCGTGGATAGGGAGATTAAAGAGGGCGACCTCGTAGAGGTGGAATACGAGATTACCGACCTCGAGAGCGGTCAAAAGGAGACCGGCGAAACCGCCGCCGTTATCGGCGAGGGTCTCTTTAGGAAGGAGATAGAGGAAGCCCTGAAGGGTAAAAAGGCGGGTGACGAAATAGAGCTCAAAGCCCTTCCCATATACGACCAAGAGGGCAAAGAGGTCGGCAAGGTCGACATCAAGATAAAGGTAAAGGCTGTTAAGGAAAAAGTTCTCCCCGAACTCAATGACGAATTTGCCAAAAAGCTCGGTCTGGGCGAAACCTGGGAGGAAGCCCGCAAGAAGATAGAGGAGCAACTCAAAGAGCAGTTTGAAAAGGCTAAAGAGGGTCAGAGGTTGGAAAAACTGCTCGCCAAACTGGTCGAGGAGCACAAGTTCGACATACCCGAAACCCTCGTAAGGAGGGAGCTCGACGCGCTCCTAAGGCAGAGACTCCAGGAACTCCAGGCTTACGGAATAAACCCCAAACAGGTGAACCAGCAGCAGCTCGTTAACGAACTGATGCCCATAGCCATTTTCAACGTCGCAAGCCGTCTGATACTCGACAAACTCGCCGATGAACTCGGAATAGAGGTCTCCGATGAAGAGGTAAACGCCGAAATTGAAAGGTTGGCTAAAAGCTTCAACGTTCCCGTTGAGGAACTTAAAAAATCCCTCCAAGAGCAGGGGTTTATAGAGGCTGTAAAAGCCGACCTAAGGAGGAATAAAGCCCTCGAGGAAGCCGCCAAGAGGGTCAAATTCGTAGAGGTCGAACCCAAAGAGGAAAGGGAAGAAAACCAACCCTCCGAGGGTGAAAACAAGGAGGAAAACCAAAAAGAGGAGGGTTAATTTTTCCTTCCCTTAACGGAGTTTTAAATACTCCTCCGAATACTTCCTATAGTTGAGCGCGTTTTCCCTTATTTTCTCTATCTCTTCGGGAGTAAGTTCCCTTTTAATCTGCGCTGGTCTGCCCATCAAAAGCACTCCGGGGGGAAACTCCTTTCCGGGGGGAACGAGAGTTCCCGCCGCTATAAGGGTGTTGTCACTAATCTTTGCCCCGTCGAGGACAACCGCACCTATACCTATGAGGACGTTGTTCCCAATCTTGGCGCCGTGGACTATCGCACCGTGGGCTATTGAGACGTAATCGCCAATCTCCACGGGGAAGCCGTCGCTCATATCGGGCTTGGTGTAGTGGGTGACGTGTATAACCGCGTTGTCCTGGATATTAGTATACCTACCTATCCTTATATAGTGGACGTCCCCCCTCACGACCGCGCCGAACCAAACGGAGGAATACTCCCCTATCTCCACGTTCCCTATAACGGTTGCCGTTTCAGCCAAAAACACCGTGGGGTCTATCTTCGGATACCAACCTCTGTAGGGTTTTATCAGAGCCATAAACCTTAAAAGGTAATCTGTTTTTCGCTATGGCAAACCTTTATAGGTCTATTAGTCTCAATAACCTATGATAGACACCCACGCCCATTTGGATATGCTCCCCCCCGAACTGTTCGAGGCTACCATAAAGTGTCTCGAGCACGGGGATTGTCCCGAAGGGGTGGAGATTCCCCTATCGGCGGTTATAACGGTCGGTTGCGATAAAGAGGAGATACCGAAAGCCCTCTCGATAGCCAACAAATACGAAAAGGTCTGGGCGGCTATCGGCTACCACCCTTACGAGGCGGATAAGGTTTCCGATGCGGACATAGGGGAACTCAAAAGCCTCGCCGAAGGCGAGGATAAGGTCGTCGCCATAGGCGAATGCGGTCTCGACTACTACCGCGATTACGCCTCCAAGGAAAACCAGTGGAAAATCTTCGAAAGACAGCTCGAGGTAGCCAAGGAGCTGGGTCTTCCCGTCGTGGTGCACTCGCGCGACGCCGACGAGGACACCGTCGCCATACTGAAAAACTCCGGCGTTGAGAGAGGGGTAATCCACTGCTTCACCGGAACGGAAAAGCTCCTAAAGGGGGCTTTGGATATAGGCTTTTACATCTCCCTTTCGGGGATAGTTACCTATAAAAACGCAAAAGACCTCCAGGAGTTTGCTAAAAAGATACCCCTCGACCGCCTCCTGGTGGAAACCGATAGCCCCTACCTTGCACCCGTCCCCAAAAGGGGAAAGAAAAACATGCCACCCTATGTGTTCTTTACATTGAAGTTCCTCTCGGAGCTATTGAATGTTCCCCTCCCCATGTTGGACAGAATTACCACCACCAACGCGGTTAGGCTTTTCGATATAAACCCCTTTTAGGTTCTCCCCATATCATTTTCCCCTTTATGGAAAAACTCCTCTTCGAACTCTCCAAAAGGGGTAAAAGAGCCGTTTCCCTCCCAAAGTGCGACGTTGAGGAGGTAAACCCCGAAGAGGTCATTCCCGAAGAATACCTCCGAGAGGATATCGACCTACCCGAAGTCTCCCAATTGGAGGTGGTGAGGCACTTTACCCGCCTATCGCAGTTAAACTATTCGGTCGACACCAACTTCTACCCCCTCGGGTCTTGCACCATGAAATACAACCCGAGGGTGAACGAAACGGTCGCATCCCTTGAGGGTTTTGCGAATATCCACCCCCTCCAAGAGGAGGAAACGGTTCAGGGTATCCTCGAGGCGGCATATCTCCTAAAGGAATACCTCAAGGAGCTCGGAGGTTTTGCCGATGTGTCCCTCCAACCGGCGGCGGGTGCCCACGGCGAGCTTACCGGTCTTCTATTAATAGCCGCCTACCACAGGGATAGGGGCAACACCCAAAAGGATACCGTCCTCATACCCGACAGCGCCCACGGGACGAACCCCGCCTCCGCCGCGATAGCCGGCTTTAAGGTTAGGACTGTAAAGAGCGACAAAAACGGGGAACTCGATTGGGAAGACTTTAAAAAGAAGTTGGACGACCGCGTAGCGGCTCTAATGATTACCAACCCCAACACCCTCGGGATATTCGAAAGGCGCATTAAGGATATGGCGGACGCCCTCCACGAGCGGGACGCGCTTCTGTATATGGATGGCGCAAACTTCAACGCCCTCGTGGGTAGGATGCGCCCCGGCGATTGGGGGGTGGATGTGATGCACTTCAACCTCCACAAGACCTTTTCCACACCCCACGGGGGCGGGGGTCCCGGAAGCGGTCCCGTCGGCGTGAGCGAAAGGCTAAAGCCCTATCTACCCGTTCCCCAGGTGGAGTTCGACGGGGAGAGATACTACCTCAATTGGGATATACCCAAATCGGTCGGGAAACTCCTCGCCTTCTACGGACACGTGGCGGTATGGGTAAGGGCGCTCGCCTACATACTCGCCTACGGAAGGGAGATTTACAGGGTAGCCGACCACGCGATTTTAAACGCCCGTTATCTCCGCAAGAAACTCGAAGGTCTCTTTAACGACCCCTACAAACACGTCCCCTGTATGCACGAATTTGTCCTTTCGGCTACAAACCTCAAAAAATACGGCGTCAAAGCCCTCGACGTGGCTAAGAGAATGCTCGACTTCGGCGTCCACCCGCCGACGATGTATTTCCCCCTAATAGTCCCCGAAGCTCTCATGATAGAGCCGACCGAAACGGAGGAGAAGGAAACCCTCGACCGGTTCGCCGAAATATGCAAAACCATAGTGGAGGAGGCAAAAACCGACCCCCAAAAGGTGAAAAACGCACCCTATACCACCCCCGTGAGGAGGATAAAAGAAGCCGAAGCCAACAGAAAACCCATTTTGAGGTTTCCCAAATAATTCCCTCCCCTTTAAGGTCTTTTCTTTTTCTAAACCCTCACCCGTTCCAAAATTGACACTCAACCCGTTAAAGCGGGATTTTCTTCTCCAACCCCTAAAAGTTTTTCTCAAAAAACCGACACCTTTTGAGGAAAACAAAAGAAAAACAGACTTCTATAGGGAAAAGGCGAGTTTTTTATCCCTCGAGTGGTTTGGCAAGAACCTTTCCCAAACCCATGGTGGTCTTCCTGCCTACACCGCTCCAATTGGAGAAGTTTAGCAATATGGAAAACCACCTCTTGGCTTTCCTATCCCTCACCAACGAGAGGTTAAAAACCGCGAAACCCCTAAAGGCGGTCAGCTTCCCGCCGTTTGAAAACTCCACCCGTTGGGACTTCAAGGAAAAGGAGGAAACCTTTACGAGGTTGTAAAAGGGTCTTAGGTCTATCCCTACCGGTGTGGGGGAAAAGGCGTTCCACCTTTTTACGAGACCCTTAAACACCAACTCCGGAAGGGGAAAGGGTAGGTCTATATCGTTCCTCCTAAAGGTGGTCGGACTCAAAAACCTAACCAACCACCTTTGGGTTTCGGGTGTATCTTCTTTCAAACTTTGGTAGGTGGCGATATATTTCTCCCCAACGGGGAGTATGGAAAAATCGGTTATTCCCACCTTTCCCAAAAAGAGGTCTTCCTTATCCCCCAAAATTATCCCCGATAGGGGTTTGGATAAAAGTTTTTCCTCCAAGAGGTTGATTTCGAGGTGCAAAACCTCCGTAGGTTTCTCCCCAAACATCTCCCCACAGCTTAGGGAGTAGGGTTTAACGTTCCCATAACGGGTGTGAAACTCCTCCGCAAGCTCCCCGCCGAGGAGTTTGAAAAAAAGCCCGTGGAGGGTATCCGGTTTTATCTCCCTCCCTCTTAGGGGTTTTTCCAATCTCAAGCGCAAAACCACTCTTGAGGGCATTTTTATTTCCCACTTTAGGCGGGGTGTTTGTTTTTCAGCCCCTCTAAAAGGGTTAAGACCTTCTCCTCAATCCTTTTAAAGGTCTCCTCAAAAGCCACCTTTTGGGTTTGGTAATCCCCCTCCACCTTTGCGGGGTCGGGCAAAGCCCAAGATCCCACTTTTGCATCGGGGATATAAGGGCATTCCTCCTCCTCGCAGAGGACAAAGACCAAATCGAGTTCCCGCAAAGGGATTTCGTTTAAATGTTTAGACCTCAAGTTGGAGGTGTCTATTCCTTTTTCCTCTAGAACTTCTAAAGCCAAAGGGTGAACGTATCCGCTCGGCTTGGAACCCGCCGAATAGAATTTAATCCCCTCCAAACCGAGACGCTTGGCGTGGTGGCGCGCCAGCGCTTCGGCAATCTGACTGCGTGCTGAATTTCCCACGCAGATAAAGGCGATTTTCATTAAGTCTCTATTAAAGGTATAAGCCCGCGCTTCGCGCGGGGGTTTAATTTAATTTGGGTATGCTGACGGTCGGACATGGGAGGCAAAAGCGCTTCCTCGAAAAATCCCACCTACAGGGAAGAGTCGCCTCCGCCTACGCCTTCATAGGGCGGGAGGGGATAGGGAAGAAGCTCCTCGCCCTCGAATTCGCCCGCGGACTTCTATGCAAAAACTACCAACCCTTTGGGTGTGGGGAGTGTAAAAGTTGCCGTTTGGTGGATAACTTTATAAAGTCCCTCCGCGAGGGGGAGACCGATAAATTCGCCTACCACACCACCGACGAGGGGGGAAAAAAGCACTTTGCCTTCCTCATAGGGGAACACCCCGACCTAATACTCGTTCCACCCGACGGAAACCAGATAAAGATAGACCAAATTAGGGAACTCCAGGAGTATGTCGCCCTAAAACCCACGGGGAGGCATAAGGTTGTAATAATCGACGACGCGGGGAAGATGAACCCCCAAGCCCAAAACGCGCTACTCAAAACCCTCGAAGAACCTCCACCCGGAGTGGTCTTTATCCTAATAGCCACCAATAGGGGCGAACTCCTCCCGACCATCCTCTCGAGGTGTCAAATTATTGAATTCCAACCCCTAAAGGGGGAAGAGGTCGAAGAGGTTCTCACCTCGGTGGGTAGGGATATACCCCAAACCCTCCGAGAGTTGGCGAAATCGAAGGGGAGTCTAGCGGTGCTAAGGCTTACCGAGGAGGGGGAGGCGGTTGGCGAAATGCTGGCACTCCTCGGCGACCCGAAGACGCTCACCTATGGGGAAATAATCGACCTCTCGGAGGAGTTTGAAAAACTCCCCACCGAGGGGAGGGAAACCTTCCTAAACCTCCTAGAGGAACTTCTGACAGACAAACTCCTAAGGGGTGAGATAGATACGAAAACCTTCGAGAGTGCGAGCCGCTATATCTCCGAAACCAAAAGGGGTCTAAAGAGGGGAATAAAACCCAAATTGGCGATGGAGAATATCCTCCTGACCCTAAAGGGTTAGCCGCCGAAAATCACCTCCCCCAAATGTTCCACCTCCTCAACTCCCAACCGCCTAAGGTATTCCCTAAAGCTCCCGTCCACCTCTATGTTGTATCTCCTTAAGACCTCCGAGAGTTTCCTAAAAATCTTCTCCCCCTGCTTGTCGACATCGGTAAGGAGAACAACCTTTTCTGTTTCGGGAGGAAGCTCCTCGACGAGGTCAAAGTAATTCTTTCCCGACAGGGTGTAGATATTTTTTATCCCAAACCTCTTTAGGACAAAAAAGTCCCTCCTACCCTCCACGAGGACGGGGTATTTCTCCGAAACCTCCCTTAGGCGGGTGATAAATTCGTTAAAAATCTCCCTTTGGGGGTTCTCCATACCGAAAAATTTACCCTCCTAAGGTATTCCTACGGGAGATTAAACCTTTTAGGTGAAACATTATTAAAACTCTCACGGCGGGAAATAATTAAAAACCTTCTAATGGAGGTAAAGGCTTTTATTTGGTCTCCCGGAGAGTTGAAAGTTTTAAACCAGCTAAAGCTTCCCCTTAAGGAGGAATGGTTATCCCTTAAAAGTTATAAAGAGGTTGCAAAGGCTATAAAGGATATGGTCGTTCGGGGTGCCCCCGCAATAGGTTGCGTCGCCGCCTACGGTTTTACCCTCGGTGTGAAGTATGAAGAGGAAGACCCCAAACTGGTTTATGAAACCTTGAAAAATACCCGACCCACAGCGGTTAACCTATTTTGGGCTTTGGATAGAATGATGAAAGCCCTTCGGGAAGGAAGGGATATAGAGGAAGAGGCTAAGAGGATAGAGCTCGAGGATTACGAAACCAACAAAAAAATAGGGGAATACGGCGCAACACTTATCCCCGCAGGGGCTAAAATTCTAACCCACTGTAATACCGGCGCATTGGCTACCGCCGGTTGGGGAACCGCTTTAGGAATTATCAGAAGCGCCCACTACGGGGGAAAGAATATATTTGTTTGGGTTGACGAAACCCGCCCCTACTTGCAGGGTGCGAGGCTCACGGCGTGGGAGTTATTAAAAGAGGGTATTCCCCACCGAATAATAACCGACAACACTGCGGGTTTTTTAATGCAAAAAGGAAAAGTTGACGCAATTGTGGTGGGTGCCGACCGCATTACCTTAAGGGGAGATGTGGCAAACAAGATAGGCACTTATTCCCTCGCTGTATTGGCAAAGTATCACGATATCCCCTTTTATGTAGCCGCCCCCACATCATCGTTCGACCCCAAATTGGAGAGGGGAGAGGATATTCCTATAGAGGAGAGGTCGGCTGAAGAGGTTAAAAATTGCTTTGGGTGTAAAATTGCACCCGAAGGTAGCGACGCGTTGCATTTGGGTTTCGATATAACCCCTGCGGATTTGATAACCGCAATAATAACCGAAAAGGGAATTATAGAAAATCCAACTTCCGAAAAGGTTAAAAAAATCTTAGACCTCTAAAAGGAAAGAGAAATCTCTTCAAACCTTTAGTTCCCTACCTTCCATTAACCTTCCCAAGTTGGACTTATGTTTTACCAAAATGAGGACTGCGGTTATGGTAACCAAAAACTTTATAGGGAAGGGATAATTTAAAACCCCAACGAGGAATATGGAAAAGAGGGCGGCTACTATGGAACCCAAAGATACATAACCGCTCCTTTTGAAGGTAAGGAACCAAACGGCGAGAACTATGAAACCTAAAAGGGGCGAAATTCCAAATAAAACACCGCTTGCGGTGGCAACACCCTTTCCACCTCTAAAACCTAAAAATGGGGAGAACATATGTCCCAAAACCGCCGCCAAGCCGACCAAAGCGGTAATCCAGCTGTCGATACCAAAGAGTTTTGCGGCTAAAAAGGTGGGGATAAAACCTTTAAGAAAATCGAGGATATAAACTATAACTCCGTACTTTTTGCCCAATACCCTCGCCACATTGGTGGCGCCCACGTTTCCGCTGCCGTGCCTTCTAATATCTACCCCTTTTAACAAACCCAATAGATAACCAAAGGGAATAGAACCGAGAAAAAAACTGATTAAAATAAGCAAAACTTCCATAGTAATAGAGAATTCTAAATTAGAACTCGTAAGGGATAAT
>JALVTI010000028.1 GCA_027035985.1 Aquificales bacterium
GCGTCTGGGATGGGGAGAGCGAATAACCGAAATCCTCGACTACTTTATCCCGGCGGTGGGTCAGGGGATTATAGCGGTTGAAACCAGGGAAGACGACAAGGAGCTAATCGAATTTCTCCGCGAGAGCGTAAACGATATAGGCTCGGAGGCGGAGGCTAGAGCAGAAAGGGAGTTTTTGAAGACCCTCGAAGGGGGTTGTCAGGTTCCGATGGGTGCCTTCGCCGTGGTTAACCCCGACGGCTCGATGGTTATAAAAGGTTTTGTTTCCGATTTCGAGGGTAAGGAATATTACGAAGCCACACACGAGGGACACGCCCAATACGCCGAAAGGGTCGGCTACGAATTGGCGGAAAAACTCCTAAAAAAGGGCGCAAAAAAACTCCTCTCAACCCTTCGGGGAACGAATATGTAGAAATGCAACTTTTTATGTAAGGTTTTTAAATAGACCTTTCGATATGAGGGGTTTCATCATTTCGTTCCTCTTATCGTTTTTCTCCCTCTTTTCAACTTCCTTCGGTTTAACGTTTGAAGTTTTCCTCAAAAAGGGGAGCAAATTTATTGTGGTGAACAAATCGGGGGGAAATTTAACGGTGGAAGAAACACGACTGGGTGAGGAACTCCCTCTATTTTCCTACTTCGATGTTAAAGAAATAAATGGCAAACTTTTGGTGGTGTGGAAACCTTCAGACCCTTCGGTGGAAAAAGTTTTGGTTTTGACCGATACCGGAAATTACAAGTTCTGCTCCTCCGAAAGGATTATTTTGAAACCTCCCAAAGGAACTAAATTGATAAGGATTTTTCCCCTCGGGAAGGGAGGAAAAATAGGCTTTCCCGCGGAGGTGAAAATGGAGGGATAAACTCTTTGAGGCAAGAAGTTTAAAATTCCACCCTATGACGCTCAAACTTTTCAACACCCTTTCGGGAAAGTTGGAGGATTTCGTTCCGCAAAACCCCCCGTTGGTTAAGATATACACCTGCGGTGTCACCGTTTACGACGATTCCCATGTGGGTCACGGTAGGAGTCTAATAGTCTTCGACACCTTTAGGAGGTATCTCGAACACCTCGGCTACAAGGTTAAATTTGTCAGAAACTTCACCGACGTGGACGACAAGATAATAAACCGCGCCAAGGAGGAGTGCAAGGACTTTATGGAGATAGCCGACCGCTACATAGCCCGCTACTACGAGGATACCGAGGCTATAGGGGTGCGTCCGGCAAACGTCGAGCCGAGGGTTACCGACCACATTCCCGAGATAATAGACCTCGTCCGAAGGCTTATAGATAAGGGATACGCCTACGCCACCCCGGAGGGGAACGTCTACTTCTCGGTCGAGAAGTTCAAGGATTACGGGAAGCTCTCCAAGAGGAGTATAGACGAGCTTATCGCCGGCGCGAGGGTTGAACCGGGGGAGGACAAGAAAAACCCGCTCGATTTCGCCCTCTGGAAGCGCTCCAAAGCGGGCGAACCGTCTTGGGAAAGCCCCTGGGGTGAGGGGCGACCCGGTTGGCACACCGAGTGCGTAGCCTTTGTATTCAAACACCTGGGGGAGACCATAGATATCCACGGCGGGGGTCTAGATTTGATATTTCCCCACCACGAGAACGAGATAGCGCAGGCGGAAGCCCTTACGGGTAAGCCCTTCGCCCGCTATTGGATGCATAACGGCTTGGTTATCGTCAACGGTCAAAAGATGTCCAAATCCCTCGGAAACTTCGTAACTTTGAGGGAGATTTATACCAAATATCACCCCGACGTTTTGAGGTTGTTGGTTTTGAGCGTCCACTACAGGAGTCCCCTCGATTTCTCTTGGGAGAAGATGGAGAGCACGAAAAAGGTCTACGAGCGTATCCGTCAGGCGGTGGAGGATTACGAGACCTTAAAGGGGTTGGAAACTTACGATGAGAACCTCGGGGGTTTACACCCGCTATACAACACCATAAAGGCTACCGAGGAGAAATTCTTTAAAGCCCTCGCAGAGGACTTCAAAACGCAGGAAGCACTCGCCGCCTCGATGGAGCTGATATCGGAAATGAACAAGATTCGTAACGAGGCTTTCAAGGAGAAGAAAATTTCAAAGCAGGCGTTGGAAGCCTACGGTGCGGCTGTGAACTCCCTCAAAAATACCTTGAGGAATATTTTCGGACTGCTGGAGGACGTGCTGCCCAGATGCCCCGTCAAGAAGGTTGTTGAAAAAGAGATGGAGCCCGCTTCGCGGGTAATGGACGAGAGCCTTATCGAATTGCTTATAAAGGTGCGCCAGATGGCGAGGGAGAAGAAGGTATTCGATATCGCCGATACTATAAGGGACGAACTCAAGGAGAGGGGCATTATTTTGGAGGACACCCCCTTTGGAACCAAGTGGAAGAGGGCTTAACCTTTTTGGGCTTTTTTTCCTTTTACCCCTTTTGGGGAACTCCCTATTACGTAATCCACCTTGAGGTCTCTACCCCTTCCCCCCAACTTCGAGCGGACGAAAAAGACGTTGGAAAACTTCCCTTCGGTGGGAAAGACCAATCGGAGTTCCAAAGGGGCGAACTTTAGCTCCCTCAAACGGCACAGAGCTTCGTCCAACCTCTTGGAGTTGAACATGAAGAAAAACTCCTTGTGGGATTTGAGGAGATATTTAGCCGCCCTTAGGAAGTGGGTGTATTCGGTTTCAACTTCGTAGTTCGCCTTTACAAACACCTCGCTCCTCTTCGTGGAGGGATTTAGGTATTCCCTCCTCCAAAAGGGTGGGTTGGATAATACAGCATCCGCCATTTGGGGTGGAAGACACCTTTCTATCTCCCGAACGTCGCATAGGAGCGGTTTCACATTCTCGACCCCGTTTAGGGATAGGTTTTTTAAGAGGAGCTCGTAAAGGGGTTTTTGATATTCGACCGCCACTATTTGGGTATTGGGGTAGCGCTTTGCCAAAAGGATGGTTCCCAGTCCGAACCCCGCCCCCAGTTCCACCGCAACACCCCCCTTGGGGAGGCGGACGAAGTCGAAAAAGAGGGCGTTGTCGGAGGAAATCTTAAACTCCGATTGGTAGAACTTTAAACCCCTAAACTCGACGAGTTTCTCCATGGCAAAACTTAAAATTCCACCTTATGGAAGTCGCGACAAAGAAACCTTACTACTTTCAGGATATAATCCTCGCCCTCCAAAAGTTTTGGGTGGATAGGGGTTGCCTGCTCTGGCAACCTTACGACGTGGAGGTCGGCGCGGGAACCATGAACCCCGCTACCTTTTTGAAGGTCTTGGGGAAAAAGTCCTGGAATGTCGCCTACGTAGAGCCATCCCGCCGACCCAAGGACGGCAGATACGGGGAGAACCCCAACCGCCTGCAGCACTACTACCAGTTTCAGGTTATCCTCAAGCCCGCACCGGAAAACCCGCAGGAGATATACCTCGAAAGTCTCCGCGCGCTCGGCATAGACCCCGCCGAGCACGACATAAGATTTGTCGAGGACGATTGGGAGAGTCCCACCCTCGGCGCTTGGGGACTGGGTTGGGAGGTTTGGCTCGACGGTATGGAGATAACCCAGTTTACCTATTTCCAACAGGCGGGCGGTATAGACCTCCCCGTTATCTCGGTGGAGATTACCTACGGATTGGAGAGACTCGCCACCTTTATACAGAAGAAGGAGAGTGTTTTCGATATAGAGTGGAAACCGGGCGTCACCTACGGCGAGATTTTCAAGCGTGCCGAATACGAGTGGAGTAAATACAACTTCGAGGAGGCGGATGTGGAGATGCTCTTTAAGGTCTTCGACATGTTCGAGGCGGAGGCTAAGCGTTTGATAGAGAGGGAACTTATAATCCCCGCCTACGATTACGCGCTTAAGTGCTCCCACATATTCAACCTGCTCGACGCGAGGGGTGCGATATCGGTGCAGGAGAGGGCGAGATACATCAGGAGGATAAGAAACCTCTCCTTTGCGGTGGCTAAGAAGTACACCGAAAAACTCGAGGAGGGAATCTATTAATCCCTTCTTATTTAACTTTTAGTTTTTAGTTAATACAATATCCACCGAAATGAATAAAAAGCCTACTATAGCTATTATCGGCTTAGGTTATGTAGGATTACCTATAGCCGTAGCATTTGCAAAACACTTTCCCGTTATAGGATTCGATATAAATCTCAAACGCGTAGAGGAGCTAAAAAAGGGGATAGACAAAACGGGTGAAATTTCCAAAGAAGAAATACTAAATCCAAACATTTATTATACTTTTAACGAAAAAGAACTTAAAAATGTAGATTTTTTAATAATTACGGTACCCACTCCAACCGATAAGTATAAAAATCCAGATTTAAGATTTTTAAAAAGTGCTTCGGAAATTGCGGGTAGAAATTTAAAAAAGGGCGCAATAGTGGTCTACGAATCAACTGTTTATCCCGGATGCACCGAAGAGGTTTGCATTCCAATACTGGAAAAAGAAAGTGGATTGAAATGGAAAAGCGATTTCTTTGTTGCTTACTCACCCGAAAGAATAAATCCCGGGGATAAAAATCATTCTTTAGAAAATATCGTAAAAGTTGTTGCCGGAGATACACCTCAAACCGCTCAAAAGGTTGCAGACCTTTATAAAAGGGTAGTAAAAGCCGGTATCTATATCGCTCCTTCCATTAAAATTGCAGAAGCGGCTAAGGTTATAGAAAACACACAGAGAGATATCAACATAGCATTTATGAATGAATTAGCCCTTTTATTCGACAAAATGGGTTTAGATACCCGAGAAGTTTTAAAAGCCGCGGCAACTAAATGGAATTTTTTAAAATTCGAACCCGGTTTAGTAGGCGGTCATTGTATCCCTGAAGACCCCTATTATTTAGCTTTTAAAGCAAAAGAAATAGGCTTTCATCCGGAATTGATACTCGCTGGAAGACGTATTAACGATTATATGCCCCAATTTATAGCTCAAAAGGTGGTCAAATTATTAATAAAAGCTGGGAAAACAGTTCAAAGTGCTAAAGTTCTTGTATTAGGTATAACTTTTAAGGAAAATGTTAGAGACGTTAGAAATTCCAAAGTCGTTGATTTGATTAACGAATTAGAAGATTACGGTATTGAGACTTCAATATACGACCCTTTAGCAAATCCTGAGGATGTAAAATGGCTATATCAAAAAAAATTGTTAAAAAGTATAGATGAAAATGCTCCTTATGATGTGGTAGTTTTTGCCGTTAGACACAGGCATTTTTTTGACATAGACGAAGATTTTCTTAAGAAGATTTTGAATGGAAAAGGGATAATAATTGATATTAAAGGTATTTTATCGAAAGATAAAATTCCCAAAGAAAGTATTTATTGGAGATTATAGTAATTTTACGCGATGCGATAAGAGATAAAGAAAGTCAAAAATTGGAATAAAGCCATTTACGATAATTATAATGAAAAAGAAATTAGAATCTTTTCCGAAGAAAAGGGTGGAAGATTTAAAAAAAAGACAATATGTGGATGGTAAGATAAAGATGAAACTCTAAAGGAAAGGCAATTACAGCTTCCTTCTTTTTTCACCATATAGTGAAGTCCACTCCCCTTTTTCAAAATCTTCTTCCAGAGATTTTTTTTAATTCCTTTTTATCAAAACCCTCAAAGCGTTTTTCCATATCTATTTCCTTAAAAGGTTTTTATCGTCTCAACAATCTCCCTCTTCAGTATCCCCATCAACTCATCCAACCTATTGTGGAGTGTGTGGTCGTCATCCACCTTGTAGAGGTTTATAGTTTTTGCAACCTCTTTGAGTTCATATATGGGCGTGTTATCCACAACGGTGTCCCTTTTTGCGATTATAGAAACCGCTTTAGGGTAGGCGAGTTTTAGAAGCCTCCTATTGGCGTATTTCAAATCCCAGTGCATCAACCTTATAAAGGTCTCGTAAGATTTGCAGTAATCCTCCCCGTAGCGGAGGAAGATTTTTTCCTTACCAAAGAGGGGATTCCACTTTTCGAGGTTATCGAACACCGTTGTAGGAGGGGTGATTAAAAAAACCTTTTTGAGGTTTTCGTTTTCCAAAACCTCCGGGTGGTTGACAACAAAGTCCAACCAGGTGTAGGCACCCATAGAGGAACCGACAAAAAAGGTTGGTTTATCCAATACCACCCATCCCTTTAGGGTCTCGACTACATTCCAAGGGTAATCGCCCCGCATGAGGTAGTTGAAGTTTTTGCAGTGAAATTCCCCGCCGAGGGATTGGATTAACTCTTTGGTTTTAACCGCTTTGGTGCCTTGACAGGATGAACCGAGACCGTGGAGGTAATAGACTTTAAAATCCGCCATAGGGTGGAGATTTTAAACCCCGCGCGGGGGCATCGGGCTTACCCTTGCTCCCTTTCGGGCCTGGGGGGGTTCACCCTAGCCCCCCGCGGGGCGGTCTGAAGGAGGCTTCTAATGGCGGAGGGGGTGGGATTCGAACCCACGGAGCGGGGGGATACCCCGCTCAACTGCTTAGCAAGCAGCCGCCTTCGGCCTCTCGGCCACCCCTCCTTCCGAAGGTTAATAATATAGGGCAATTCCTCCAAAAGGTCAAGGTATTTTTTCCACCCGCCGGAGGGTCTAACTTGATAGTTCCTTTGTTAGGTTAACTTTATAAAATTCTGCTAAAGGTTTATATTAGATTTTTAGTAAAGTCCTTGTGGAGGAGAGAGATGGGAGAAAAGATAATCGGTATAGATTTGGGAACCACCAACTCGGTTGTCTCCGTCGTTGTGGGCGGGGAGCCGGTTGTTATACAAAACCAAGAGGGAAGCAGAATAACCCCCTCGGTGGTCTCTTGGACTAAGGAGAAAGAAATTCTTGTCGGAGAACCGGCAAAGCGTAGGGCTATACTCGACCCGCTAAATACCGTTTACGAGAGTAAGCGTTTTATAGGTAGGAAATACGACGAGGTTAAGGATATAGCCAAAAAGGTGTCCTATAAGGTCGTTCCCGACGAGAAGGGCGATGCGGCTTTCGATATTCCTAACGCCGGTAAGGTAGTCCGTCCGGAGGAGGTTGGAGCCCACATTTTGAGGAAACTCAAGGAAGCCGCCGAGGCATATCTCGGAGAGGAGGTTAAGAAGGCGGTTATAACCGTTCCCGCATACTTCAACGAACGTCAGCGTCAGGCTACCAAAATGGCAGGTAAGCTCGCCGGTTTGGAGGTTGTCAGGGTATTGAATGAACCCACGGCGGCGGCGCTCGCCTACGGTCTCGACAAGAAGGAGAACGCCAAAATTTTGGTTTACGACTTCGGAGGCGGAACCTTTGACGTTTCCATACTCGAGGGTGGAGAGGGCGTTATAGAGGTCAAGGCTACGGCGGGCGACCCCTTCCTCGGCGGTGCGAATATCGACGAAAGGATTATGGACTGGCTCATCGAGGAGTTTAAGAAGGAAACCGGCATAGACCTAAGGCAGGATAAAACCGCCCTTCAAAGGCTCAAAGACGCCGCCGAGCAGGCTAAAAAGGAACTCTCTTTTAAAATGGAAACCGAAATATCTTTGCCCTTCATAACGATAGACCCGGAGACCAAACAGCCATTGCACCTCCAGAAGAAGCTAACCCGCGCCCGTCTCGAACAGATGATAGAGGATATCGTTGACCGCACTATGGATATAGTTAAGGAAGCCCTTGCCGATGCGAACCTAAAACCGGAAGATATAGACGACGTGGTCTTGGTCGGAGGTTCGACCAGGATACCCCTCGTTCAGAGGAAGATTAAGGAGTTCTTCGGCAAGGAACCCCACAAGGGTGTTAACCCCGACGAGGTTGTCGCCGTCGGCGCAGCAATTCAGGGTAGCGTTTTGAGCGGAGAGAAAAAGGATGTTCTACTCATAGACGTAACCCCCCTATCGCTCGGAATAGAGACCTATGGCGGCACCATGACCGTGCTAATTCCGAGGAATACCCCCATACCGGTTAGGAAGTGCGAAACCTTTACCACCGTGACCGACTTCCAAACCGAGGTTGAGATTAAGGTCTACCAAGGTGAAAGCCCTATAGCGAAGGAAAACAAACTTTTGGGAACCTTTAGGCTTACCGGAATACCTCCCGCACCGAGGGGTGTCCCCCAAATAGAGGTTTGCTTCGATATAGACGCCGACGGAATACTCCACGTTACCGCCAGGGATAAGGCTACCGGTAAGGAACAGTCGATAACCGTTCAACCCTCCAGCGGTCTGACCGAGGAAGAGGTTAAGAAGATGCTCGAGGAATACGAAAAGCACAAAGAGGAATACGAGAAGAAGAAAAAACTCATCGAGCTTAAAAATCAACTCGACCAAATTGTCTATCCGATAGAGAGATTCCTCAAGGAAGCAGCGGACAAGTTCACCGAAGAGGAGCGTAAGGAACTCGAGCAGTTGGTAATTGAGAGCAGAAAGGCTATAGAGACCTCCACCGACCTAGAGGAGGTCGAAAGACAGCTCAAGAAAGCGCAGGAGGTAGCCGCCAAATACGGTGAAAAGCTCTACAAGTTAGCCCAAGAGAACCAAAAGGGCGAAAATAAAGGCGGCGATAATAAGGGTGGCGACAACAAAGGGGACGACCAAGGTCCCATAGACGCCAAACCTGTCGATTAAAAACCTATCCCCGCCGCTTCGCGGCGGGCTTTTTTTATAAGAAATATTGCTCTAATTAACCTAAATTAGTTTTTCCAAAAACCTTTCCACCTCTTGACGGAACTTTTCCCACTTTTCCACCAAAATGTGTTTTTCTTCTTCCCACTTACCCTTTAAGGTTTCATATTCCTTTTTAATCTCCTCAAAGCGGTTTTGGATATCGGAAACCAATTTTTGGTATTCCTCTTTCAGGTTTTCCTCCTTCTGTTTGGCGGTTTCGACCAAACCGTTAAGGATTTGTTTATATTCCTCCAATTTCTCCTTTAGGAGTTTGATATTCTCCTCCACATCTTTGGAAGCCTCTTGGGAGACCCTAACGACCTCCTCTTTTAAAATCTCAACCGACTCTTGGAGTTCTTTTATTTTCTCCTCCAATTGGAGGATTGTTTTTGCTTTCAGTTCCTCAACAAGGTTTCTTGCCGAATTTTGGAGTTCCTCAACCTTGGTTAGGAGATTTTGCGATAGATTTTCCTTAAGTTGGTCGAGTTTTTGGTTCAGTTCCTCTAATTGTTGTCTATACTTTTGAAGCTCTTCCGCCGAAAGTTTTTCTTTACGCTTTTCCAGTTCCTCCACCAGTTGTTTTATTTGGGGAGTGAGCTCTTGGAGTTTTTCATTAGCCTCCTTTTTTAGTTCCTCTTCGAGGGCTTTTAACCTTTCAAGGGTCTCCTTTAAAGAGCCATCCAAACCTTTCATGGTTTTGAAATTAATCGCCGCCAAGCGGTTAGCAACCCAAAGACCTTTAAAGACGGGGTGTTTAATTAAACCTTAATGCGGATTGCCCTGGCACAGGTAAACCCCAAAGTGGGGGATTTCGATAGGAACCTCTCCCTCGTAAGGGAATACTCTGAAAAAGCCCACCTCGAGGAAGCCGATTTGGTAATCTTCCCCGAATTGGTCTTAAGCGGTTACCTCCCCGAGGATTGGCTTTTGAGGGAGGAGTTCCTGAAGGGGGTGGATGAAACCTTAAAACGCCTCGTGGAGTTTTCAAAAGAAATAGACCCCGTTTTGGTGGTCGGATATCCCAAACTTACCGAGGGAGGTATCGTTTACAACACCTTAGGAGTTATACATAAGGGCAAACTCCTCGGGGAGTATTACAAACACTACCTACCCAATTACGGGGTTTTCGACGAATACCGCTACTTCGGTAGGGGGGAACACCTCCTCACCCTCGAGGTGGGAAGGGGAGAAAATAGGACAAAAGTCGGATTCCTCATATGCGAGGATATCTGGCATCCGACCCTCGCGAGGGACTACGCCCTTTTGGAAGTCCACCTATTGGTGTCGATAAACGCCTCCCCCTACGAAGTGGGAAAGTTTGAGAAGAAGTTAAAGTTTGTCAGTGCCCGCTCCACCGACGGGCTTTACTACACCGCCTACGTAAACCTGGTCGGCGGACAGGACAGCCTCGTATTCGACGGCAGGAGCTTTGTCGTCTCCCCGCAGGGGCAATTGGTTAAAGTGGCGAAAGCCTTCGAGGAAGACCTCCTAATTGTGGATATAGAACCCCAAAACACGGTGCGCTCCCGTCTGCGCGACCAGAGGGTAAAGGAGGCTACGATTTGCGAAGGTGTGTCGGAAGAAGTTATAAACCTTTCGGTGGAAAAGGAATTGAATACCTCCTCCGAAAGGAACGGAATTTTCACCTATACACCTATGGAGTTTGAGGAGGAAATTTTCAAAGCCCTCGTGTTGGGTATAAGGGATTACTTCTCCAAACAGGGGTTTAAAAGGGCGATTTTGGGACTTTCGGGGGGAATAGACAGCGCGCTGACAGCGGTTTTGGCGAGCGAGGCGCTCGGCGCCGAGAACGTGTTAGCCCTCTACATGCCGACGGTTTTCAACTCCACCGAGAGTTACGAGGATGCGAAACGCTTGGCGGAGAATTTGGGAATAAACTTCCGCGTTGTGGAGGTTGAACCCTTTTTCGAACGCTTTGAGGAGACCTTTAAAAACCTGTTCCCCGATTGGAGGTTTGATGTAGCCGACGAAAATATCCAAGCCCGTATAAGGGCAAACATACTCTTTTACTTCTCCAACAAAGGGGGTTATATAGTTCTCTCCACCTCCAACAAGAGTGAGAGCGCGGTCGGATACACCACCATTTACGGGGATATGGCAGGGGGATTTGCCCCCATAAAGGACGTATACAAAACCTGGGTCTATCGTCTCGCCCGTTGGTATAACCGATATAGGGGTAGAGAGGTCATTCCCCAAAGGATAATAGAAAAGCCGCCTTCGGCGGAACTGAGACCCAACCAAACCGACCAGGACACACTCCCACCTTACGAGGTGCTCGACCAAATCCTCCAACTCTACATAGAGGAAAACCTCCCCCCCTCGGAGATAGTAAAGAGAGGCTTCGAACCACAATTGGTGGAAAGGGTTATAAAATTGCTCCACCGTGCGGAATACAAGAGAAAACAGGCACCTATAGGGGTGAAAATAACAAAGGTCTCCTTCGACAGGGATTGGAGAATACCTATAGTCAAAAGGATTGTCTTTTAACAATTTTCCTCTTTTTAAAGGAAAAATTAATGCAGCGGTAACAAAAAAATTACGAAATTAGATTTATTGACAAACTAAAAAATTGAAAAAAATAGGCATGTCAACTTAAAGAACCATAGATAGCGAGACGAAAAGTAAGTAAATAAGCTAACCAACTTCTCTTCTTACCGTCTTATATTTGCTATTGGCTGGAAACCTTTTAAAAATCCCTTCATCTTTTTTTATCGGCATAAATGCTCTCTACTGCGTTTTTTTCTCCCAAATGTTTCATTCTCCCGTTCTATCCCTATTTCCCTACTATTTGATTCTATACCATAGAACTTTATCTATTATTACCTTTTTGCTCCCTGTATTTAATAAAACTGGCTTTGCTACTTTCTTACGAACTGTGGAATAAGTCAATTAAATAGTTATTTTTCTTTTCACTTACAAAACTTCCGCCAGAAAGCCTTTTGCGTAAGCGTTAACCTCCGCCTTTAGGCGGAGTGCTATTGTTAGCTAAGGGATGAATGGCGGAAAAGTTGATTTTCTCTTCTTTTGTTGATAGAATCAATTTATCAACAAATGAAATTGAAAAGGGGTAGAAAGCAGGTCTATCTGCTTAACTACCATTTCGTTTGGATACCTAAAAGGCGAAAACCTGTTCTTGTAGGAGATGTAGCAAAAAGATTGAAAGAATTAATTGAAGAAAAAGTAAAGGAATTAGGTTTAGAAATCTTGGCTATGGAAATAATGCCCGACCATATCCATCTTTTTGTTTCCGCTCCTCCAACTATCTCCCCTCATCAAATTATGTTCCGCATTAAAGGTTATACTTCCCGAATTCTAAGAGAAGAATTTCCCCATCTTAAAAAGCTTCCATCTCTTTGGACTCGCTCATACTTTGTTGGTTCCGCTGGAAACGTTTCCTCTGAAACTATTAAGCGGTATATAGTATGCAAAATTGCGAAAAATTTAAAACTTTGTTTTAATTGATGATATAATTAATTTCTGCATAAACTAAAGGAATTTTAGGAGTAAAATAAATGGTTAAAAATTGAAAAATGCCCTTGGT
>JALVTI010000029.1 GCA_027035985.1 Aquificales bacterium
TTAATTAACCTTAATTAAATTTAATGGCTTTGATAGTTCAAAAGTTTGGAGGAACCTCGGTAGGTAGCCTCGAACGTATAGAGAACGCCGCAAAAAAGGTTGCAAAAGCTAAAGAGGCGGGTCACGATGTGGTGGTCGTTTCCTCGGCGATGGCGGGAACAACAGACCGCCTCATAAATACGGCGAAACAGATTCAACCGGTTCCCAATCCTCGCGAGTTGGATATGCTTTTGGCTACCGGAGAGCAACAGGCTATAGCGCTATTTGCCATGACCCTCCAAAAGATGGGGTATAAGGCGGTATCGCTCTGCGGTTGGCAGGTTCCGATTATCACCGACGATGTCCATACCAAGGCGCGGATAAAGGAGATACACACGAAAAAACTCAAGGAATTACTTGCAAAAGGATACATTCCCATAGTCGCCGGCTTTCAGGGGGTAACGAAGGATGGGGAGATAACCACCCTCGGAAGGGGTGGGTCCGATACCTCCGCGGTAGCCCTCGCGGCGGCTTTAAGGGCGGATGTTTGCGAGATATACACCGATGTGGACGGTATATACACCGCCGACCCCCGCATAGTTCCCAACGCGAGAAAGATAAAGAAAATCGCCTACGAAGAGATGCTCGAATTGGCATCGTTGGGCGCCAAAGTTATGCAAATTAGAAGCGTCGAATTCGGTTCAAAATACGGTGTTAGAATACACGTAAGGAGTTCATTCAAAGACGAAGAGGGAAGTTGGATAGTTCCGGAGGAGGAAATAATGGAAAAGGTTGCCGTGAGGGGGGTAACCTCCAGCGACAGAGAGGTTCAATTTACCGTTGTAAAGGTTCCCGACCAACCGGGAATAGCGGCGAAAATCTTTAAAGCCTTGGGCGACGCCCACATAGCCGTAGATATGATAGTTCAAACGGTTTCGGTTGACGGCTATACCGATATGTCCTTTACCGTGTCGGAAACCGACGCCCCCCACGCTCAGGAAATCGTCGAAAAAATAGCAAAAGATATAGGGGCTGAGAAGGTTCTGATGGACCCCAACGTGGCAAAAATTTCAATAGTGGGTTTGGGTATGAGGAGTGCTTACGGCGTTGCCGGAAAGATGTTCGAAATCTTGGCAAAGCACAACATAAATATCAAGGCGATATCCACTTCTGAGATAAGGATTTCCTGCCTTATAGACCGCAAATACACCGAGTTAGCTGTTAGGGCTCTTCATGAGGCTTTTATAGAGGATGAGTCCATAAATTTTGTTGGAAACGGCACCTAAAGACGGTGCCCCAATTTTTTCATTTTTAAATGTTATACTTTTGAGCCTTCTTTAGGAAAACCTTTTTCGCTATCCAGAGAACCACGAAATCGACCACCAGCAGTAGAAACGCGAGAGCTATAAGTGCCGAATACTCCAACTGACTGTCCGCCTCTCCAAATTCGTTGGCTATTGTGGAGGTTATGGTTGTTCCTGGGTCGAATAGGTGGACAGTTATGTTGGGAAAATTACCTATAACGAAGGTGACCGCCATGGTTTCGCCCAAAGCCCTTCCCAAAGCCAGGATAACCGAACCGAGAATGGCCAATTTGGCGTAGGGAAACATCACCTTAACGATAACCTCTGATTGGGTAGCTCCCAAACCGTATGCCGACTCCTTGAGGATGGGGGGAACTATGTTAAGGGCGTCGCGGGTTACCGAAGCTATAAAGGGGGTTATCATAAAGGCGAGAACCACACCGGCGGTGAAGTAGTCGGTTCCAAACATCTGTCCAGAAAAAAGTTCGTTGAGTATCGGGATATGTCCGAAGGTTTTGTGCAAAAAGGGTTCAACATAGGCGCTCATAAGGGGAACCAAAACGTATAGACCCCAGATACCGTAAATTATTGAGGGGATAGCCGCCAGTATTTCGACGAGCGTTCCTATAACGGTTTTTAGGTTTTTGGGACAGAGCTCGGAGAGAAAAATCGCTATTCCAAAACCCAGGGGAGCCGCTATAAGAATCGCTATAACGGTTGTTACAACCGTTCCGTAGATGTGGGGGAGAGCCCCGTACATATCTTCGTCGGGGTCCCACTGGGTGCCGAAGATAAACTTTAAAAAGCCTATTTCCTTAAACGTATATAGACTCTCCTTAAACAGGACTAAGAACAGACCGACCAGTATCAGGACGAACAAAAGGGCAAACAGCAGTAGGAATTTTTCAAATACAAAGTCCTGTATTTGGAAGAGTTTATGCCTCTTCTTTTCTCCAATCATTGGAGGATTACCCCCTCTTTTTCCCCTTTTTGAGGAGAGGATTCAGCTCTCCCCTTTCCATACGGATTTTTTGGTCCAGCTTGAAATAGGCGAGCAGGAAGAGAACCGACAGAACAAACGCCACTATGGAGGCGAAATCGAGCAGTTCTTTAATATCGGGATTTTTTACAAGAGGTCTTACGAAATAGGAGACCAAACCAACCGTTAAGAGCATTGCGACCAAGACGCGGAAAAAGCTCCTTCTCTCCTCCGTGGAAACGTGTTTGAAGATAAAACCGAAGGCTAAAAGTGCGAAAAGGGCGAAAAGTAGGGACATCGACATAGCATTAATAATTGTAGAAGTAGTCAACCCACATAGCCCTTACCTTCTCCTTTACGTTTTCGGGAAGGGGGGCGTAGTAGAGTTTTTCAGCCATTTTATCCCCGAAGGTGTAGCCCCAGTTGAAGAAGGCGGTAATCACTTTATCCCTCTCCTTTCTCTCTTTGGGGAGAAGCGCCCATGTTGC
>JALVTI010000030.1 GCA_027035985.1 Aquificales bacterium
AATACAACCTTAGGTTTAATTCTTTTTCCGCAACCTCTTGGAGTTGCTTAAACCACTCCTCCCCAACAAAGTGTCTGAAGAGAAACCTACCCGTTTCCGAGCCGGTTATCTCGTCCATTATAAAGACTATGTCCCCAATGCCGTTGGAGATAAAGCGCTTTTCCAAAATTCTCTTTAAATCTTTAGGAATTTCCCCACCGAAGGTGGGGCTTTGGTATTTGTCCAAAAAGAAACTTTTTATATGGTCAAAGGTGCTTCCCCCGTCTTTGCGCTTCACAACTGCTTGGGTGGCGAAAGCGACCAGTATCTCTTTACCCTTCAGGGGTTTGTTTTCATCCTCCAAAAGGTGGGCTACCGTTTTTAACAACCTGTTTAGGACTCCCCTTTCTCCCAACCTCCGTTCGGAACTGGTCGTATAGGTGACCTCCCTAACGGTGGAATACCTTTCTTCCTCCTCCGAATGGTTTCCCAATCTTTTGAGTTTTACCTTTCCGAGTTTGGGAATATTCACCTCCTCGGGAAGGGAAAAGTTTTCCTCCTTTGAGAGGTAAAAGACCGTATCGGGATGCTCCGATTGGGTGTAGAAGGCAACCATGTTTCTGTTTTTCTTGCACCACTTTTCTATAAGTTCGGTGTTTAAAAAAGTCCTCGGGGAGGTGTAGAGGATTAGGCTATTTTTCCCAAAGAGTTCAAAAATAGTTGTTGTTTTCCCTATACCGGGAACACCCAAATTGGCAACCCAACGGGAGTTTTTCAAAACCTCTCGGAAAACCTTTTTGTGTTTCTTTCTCTTTTCCCTATTTAAGCGGTATTCCTTATCTATTCTCCAAACCTCTTTTAGGATTAGATGCTCATCGCTATTGGTCTTTAGGGGTTGAATTTCTACCTCTATCCCCTTTGCGGGTGAGCTTAAGTTCATAAAAAACTTTTGGAGTTTTTCGGTGTATTCCTCCATAAAGCGGTTTCTGTTTTTATCGCCTCCACTTACGGAGGAATAGATCTCCCTCGCTTTCCCCAAGAGGTTTAGAACTTCCCTTAGTTTCACCTTTGGGGAAAAACTTATCTGCGCAACCTTGTGGAGTGTTATACCGAATACCCTAAGCACTAAGGGAGTTTTTTCGTCGATTATCCCCTTTTGGAGGAGAAGTTTTAAATACTCCCCCGCGTAGGAGCTCGCCTGAACGAGTTTTGCAACTTCCCTATTCTTCCACTCCAAAAGTTGGAAAAATTCCCTTAACCTTTCGGGGTCTTCGGTTTTTAATTCCAACAACTTGTTTAGGAGCTCTTTAAAATTCCCTCCACCCTTTAGGTTTATCGGTTTAAAAAGGTAACCTTGTCTAATTCCTTCACGGTCGGTGTTATAAATTTTGGTTAAACCGCTCTGGTATAGGTCGGGAGAGTTTAAACTGTCGTATCCCCCAAAAAGGTCGCTTGCGCCGTATAAACTCAAATCCGCAACCGTTATATAGTGCAATTTCCCCTTGATGGTAAAGTGCAAGACTAAATCCGCGTGTAGGAGGGAACCCTTTTCATCTTTAACGAATTCCCCCGAAAGGTTTCCGAATTTTTCCCCAAACCTTTGAAGGAAGAAATTCCTATCGTCCTCAATAGGTATGGGTTTTCCGTAATAGAAAAACACCGCCGGATTGATATTTTTCAAATCCTCCAAAAGTTTCTTTCCAAATGTATACCCTTGGGTGAAGTAGGTAAATAAAACCCTCGAAAGGGATTGTTTGAAAAGCTCTGTAATCCTCGAACCGGAAAAGATGTTTAACGCATAACCTATAAGGGGATAATTTTCAAATTCCTTCAACCAATAGGGGTGGAAATTTAGATTTTCTTTTAAAGCCTTTAAAAGTCCGATATTGAAAAGGGACTCGTAGAGGTAGCCGAGTTTTCTCTCTTTATTAGAGAACATGGATTAGTTATAGATATAGCAAAAGGAAGAAAAAATTTGAGAAACCCACAATGCTATTCGTTTCTATATAAGCTCGCTACACAATGACCACAGATATTAATACCAGATAAAACTTGTAGGCTTTCAGCGACTGCCAAAGCTTCGTTTTTGGATAAATTTTCAAATGGCTTAAATATACTTCTATTTACATAGATACCCATTTCTTGACAATTTGTTTCATTTATTGTTCCACATAATGCCCTTCCATTATTCAAAATATGAACCTCTCTTGTGTTTTCATAAAAACAAAGAGCGTATCCCATTGCCACATACCCCCCTAATGAAATTTGTTTTCCTAACGAACAATTTATCAAGAAAGTTCCGTAATGTCAACACTATTTGTATAACCTTCAAATTAACCTAATTAAGGAGTTAGGAAAGTGGTTTTTCAATGTTTCTCTACTAATTGTGGGAGCTTTAATCATTCAACCATTTATGAAAGACTCTTTATCCAAAAAGTTAGTAGGTATAGGATTACTAAAATTTACTTAACGATTTTGTTTGTATGAACTTAGAAGGAAAGGAAAAATTTAGGGAACATCCTTGTTTCCTTTCTTCTTTATCGGAAAACATTTCTATAAGATGTTTCCAACTTTTACTTGAACATCAATAATATCATAATCAACTATGGGAACTAACTTCCTACCTTTTCTTTCAAGTTTCAGAAAACCCGCTTTTTCTAAAAGAATCACATCCTCGTAAATATTTTTGTAATCCCTGTTTACGATTTCCGCAAGCTGCTTAAGGGAAGAAGGTTTTTTATTTTTTATCACATCAAGTAACTTTTTCCTTTGGGGAGTTAGAATACGGTTTAATTCCTCTATAGACCCAACGGAAATATATTCAATTTTTCCTTTTTGAGTAGCAACTGTTTCCTTTATTTCTTCCCAAAATTCGTTGAAATCTTCAACAATAACTTTTTTAACCTTCATATTTCAACCTCCTTTAAAAGTTCTTTTAAATCTTTTTTGAAATCTTCCAATAGGTTATCTATGCTTTCAAATCTATAAATGTGTCTTTTTCCTTTTATATGCTTGTGGTGTCCCTCACATCTGTGGTTATCGTATCTCAAAAATTCTCCATCAAATTTTCCTGAACATTCGTCGTATAACGCAAAAACTAAAGAATATTTGTAACCTTCGGGGTAGCAATTATCTTTCCTTACTCTCCATATCTTTATTTCCAATATTCCCAGAAGTTTTCCTTTCTTGGAGAATATAGGTCTTTTAACGTGAAGTTCCAATTCAGCATTAGGCATTATGGTTTAATATACCATAAAAATTAATAAACATTTCCGCAGTGTTCTATTCGGATAACGAGAATAATTATCTGAATACCTCGTCCGCGGGTATAACTTCGGTTTTACCTTCTTTCAGTTTTTTCAAGCTCTCGGGCTAATGCTTCATCAAGGTTTATATTTAGTTTTAACCACTAAAGTGTGTATTATTGTGTGTATTTTTATACTCCTACCTTTGTTTTAAACAATTCATTTAACAATTTACTTATTGTTAGTGCTATCTGTACCAATTCTTTTCTGGAGAATTTAGGAGCTTCTAATAACTCTAGACCGGTATTTCCTACAGTGTTTCCTTTTCCTTTAACAAATCTTTTGATAAGTTCTAGGTTTTCTTCTATTTGTGGGGTAATTTCGTAACCATGTTCGGTTTTCTTAGGAATACCACCTTCCAAAGTGATAATTCCCTTCGGTTTAAGAATTGTTTCCCTGTAAGAGAGATGGATTTCTTCGGAGACTTCGCGGGAACCCAGTTTTAAATAAACCGTTCCATTATCTAGGGTTCCAACCTCTAAAGGTGCATCGGGATAAATTGCTTTAATACCTTCTGCCAATTCTTTAAAAAATTCCTCCGCCTCCTTTTAAGCTCCTCTTAATAAGTAATATTCCTCCCTGTTAAGGTCTTTCAGAGAGGTTTGAGGTAATTTTCCTATTTGCGGTTTTCTTCGGAGAATTACTTCTCCTTTGGATGGGTTTACTTCTGCAATAATTTCCCCACCATTTTTGTAGTCTATTCCCAAAGTTTCCAAAAACAACTTAGGTAGATTTATATTTCCCCGACTGTAAACTTTGAGTCGGGTTAAAGCAAATTCTTTTTCCTTTTTGGGTTTGGCTATTAACAACTTCATTTTTATCCCCTCATTGGAATAATACTCAGTAGTTTTCAGACTTTTTGACGAAAATGCGGAACATGATTTAAAGGAAGAAATCAAACAAATTTTGTTTAATGAGTGAATTTTTATTCCCTGTGAAGTAATAGTAGAACTGTCTTACCTTTTAAGGACGAGGTTAAAAAAGAGTAAACCCGAAGTGGTGGAAATTGTTTCCTGGCTATTTTTAAGGGAGAATGTGGAACTTGAACCCGAATGTCTATCCGCTTTAAGCCTTTGGAAAAACTCAACTTTGGATAAATTGGTAGATGCTCTAATAATTGTAAAGTCCAAAAAAAGGAATTGCTTATTAGTTACCTTGGATGAGGAAATGTTTAAAGTTTATAGTGAAATGTAAAAACCTAAATTTAGTCCACCCCCAAACACCCCTTACACACCCTAATCTCTCTAAAGCGGAAACCTCCGTTTTCCTTCCTCTCGGGGTAGGTTATAACAGCCAATTCCTCTATAGGTTTTTCCATTCCGCACTTCTCACAACGGAGGGTAGAAAATTTTTCCACCGCCAAGTGGTTGTTTAGAAACTTATCCATATAGGGATTCCAAATCGTTAAAAGTTCAAACTCCGAGAGGATATCGATTAAATTGTGTTGCGCTATTAGGTTTAAGGGTTCCAAGTTTCCACTCCTTAGGTGTTCTTCCCAAAGGTTTTTAACCTCTCCGCTGTCTATGTCCCAATCGGAAAAACCGAAATAGTGGAAAAATCTCGGATGTATCAACTCACGGAGTTTGGGAGTTTTATGCCACCTCTTTAGGTCTCTTATTTTGTAGGTTATACCCATTGCGGGTTTCATTATTTCTTTAACCCGCAATTGGATACCTAAATGGGTTCTAAGCCATTCACTCTCAAAGGGAGCGTTGTAGGCATAAAACTCCTTTTCACGTGCGAGTTTTTCTATAAACCCTTTAAATTTGGAATAAAAATCCTCCTTGCCAAGTTTTTTGGTTCTCAAAAGCACAATTGCGGTTTTTCCGTAAACGAATCCTCCGCAAATGATTTCTCCCTTTTGCGGGTCGTAATCGGTGGTTTCGAAGTCTAAAACAACCCCTTCGAAGTTTACTTTTGGTTGCAACTCCAAAAGGATGTAATAGAGTCCATCTCCATTTAGTTTGCCGTTTACCAAAACCATTTGTTTTGCTAATTATTTTAATATGATTTACCAGCTTAGGGAGGAACCCCAAAGGTGTTTGACCCTAAAAGAGGAAGTTTTCAAAAAATTTATAGAACTGTTTAAAGAAAAATTGAAAAAGCAATCCTCTTTTAGGAACGGGGAAGATGTTTTCAATTTTTCCAAAGAGGTGGCGATAGAGTTCGAAAAGAGATTCCCGAAAATATCCGAAGTTTTTAACGGAAAACCCTGCGATTGTAAAAAATTCTTTGAAATTTTTACCGAAAAGCAGTTGGCGGAGATAAGAAAACTTTCAAAGGAAATCCAAATAAATGTAGAGTTAAAAAGCTTTAAAGAGTCTTTGGAGGATTATGTAAAACAGAATTTTGAACTTTTTAAAAAACGTCTAAAGGTAGAGGGATATACCGAAGATGAGATAAAAAAGGCATGGGAAGAAAATTTCAAATTTTTTGAGGGACTAATAAAGGAAGATACAACCTACTACACCCGAATAGCCTCTTTGAGGATAAAGGATAAAACGGAAAAACCCAACGAGTCCGACCCTTACTTTTTGACTTACCTATTGGTGTTTGAATTGGAGAAAAGCTCCCGCTCGGAGGAATTTAAAAACCTAAAGGAATCCCTTTTCGGGGGAAAAATTGAGTCGGTTGAGGAAACTTTAAAAGAATTGGTCGCCCAAAAGTGGGAGAGTAATGTTGACGAATTGTTAGCAGACCTCGGTATAGTTGACGAAGATTTTGACAACAAATGGGAGGAAAAGAGGGAGGATATTCTTAAAATCGTTGAGGACCTATTCGATGCAATAGATTCCACCGTAAGGAGCAGAATAGAGGCCGAACACTTTAGGGATTTAATAGAGTTTGCCAAAGAGAGGATTGAAGACAGAAATTTATCTGAACCTTTAAAAGTAATTGAAGAAAACCTAAACCTTTTAAGGGAAATTTACGAAAACAATGCCGATTTGGGGAACATAATCGTAGAGGCTATCCCCGTAGGGTTTGAATTTTGGGACAAAATAACCGATTACGCGGTTGAGAAAGACTTTAGGCACTTCCTATACACCTACAAAATGAAAATTAACGACATTGCGGAAGGTGCAATAGATAACCATTTGTTAAAACCCAAATGGGTTAAATTGCCCGACATAAAAAACCGTGCGGATTACTTTATCGCCCAAGGGATACTTTTTAAGGAAATAGTTAGGAATTTAGACACTATAGAAAATGAAAAAGAAAAATTGGGAACCGATGCGGTTAAAAAACTTCCCTCTTACCTAAAGGGTTTTATAAAGGCACTCTTCTATTACGGGAAGGCGGATATAGAAACCATTGAGAGGTTTTATAACTACTACGAACAGGTTCAAGTTATAGTCTCCAATTGGTTGGCAAGAAGGAGTGACGAGAGAACCTTTAGCGAAACGGATAGGGAATTTTTAACCCGAATAGGGGATGAAATTGAAAGATTACTCCCACCGTTGGAGGGAAACAAAGAACGATTTGAGGAGCTTTACGGATATATAGCTCAAAACCTAATAAAGGAATTTGTTGAAAAGGTTCTACCCTCCAACGGTAGGGAGCTTTTCGTCGCGGTGGATTTCCATTCCTTGGCGGAGGCTACAAAAAGATTCCTTTCTGATGGAGAAAGACCTTCCAAAACCCGCATTTATAGGGGTCTTTTGAAAGTCCTAACCCAAAAGGAGGAACTGGAAAACTTCGAATACATCTTTAGGGTGAAAAATGCCGTTCAAAACCACTTATTGGATTTGGATAGAGAGGTTTCCCCTAAATTGGAGAAATTGAAACCTATAAAAGACCTGAAAGGGTTTTTCACCTTAACGGCGGAACTATCTGACGAGCGGCTACCTAGTGAGAAACAATCTTTTAAATTGGGATTTATTTTAAGTTTCCTTTTGCTAACCTCACTAATAGCCTCGCGAAGCGGGGGAATTTTAGAGGGTTTTTCACTACCCCACTCCTTCAGTGATAGGGAAGACGAGATAATAAACAGATATAGAGATTTACTCTATGCACTTGTAGGGGCTTCGGTTTTTGCGATAAATTCCGACAAAGTAGCGGCGGTTCAAAACTTTAATTGGAGTAATGTATTTAAAAAAGAACCTTTTAGAAAAGATAAAAATAAAAACCTCTACAAGGCTATAAATAACCTTTTAAATACCCGTTTGTTGGTGAACAGTAAAATTAAAAACGGCTTAACCTCCCTCTATTCCAATCTACCCTTTGAGGTTGAAGGTTTAAACCTAAGCCAAAAAGTGGCAATCTTGGCACTTTCCCACCCTACGAAGGTGGATAAAAACTTAAAAGCCGTTTTGGGGGAAGCTTACATTTTTGAACCCATCAAGGGAAAGGATTTGTTTAAAACCTCCAAAGGTGTAAGAGTTTTTAGGAAAACCTTTAGTGGTGTTTACAGCTTTATAGAAAAAGACCAAAAAGGGGAATTCGCGGATTGCAAGACCGTTTTGAGTGATTTCCTAAAAACTTTAAAGAAACTCGGGGTGGAAAAGGTCTATTTAATTCCACCCTTACCCATATATAGGGGTTTATCAACAAAGGAGGACTTTTTAAGGGAGCTCTATTTCTCCGACCTACTTGCGGAGGTTGGGGAGGAAATTGAAATACCTCTAAGGTTGGTTTTCTCGAGCTTCGGAATAGTTTATACCCCCGAGCTAAGCAACTTCAAAAGGAGAATAAAGGAATTTCTGAAAAAGGAAGGTTTAATTATTAAAACGGACAAGAAAGGAGAAGAAAAGAGGGGAATAATAGCGGTAAACCTGTTTAAAAACATTGAGAAAATAACCCCGCGGAGCGGGGCTATGCCATTTATTACCCCGAAATTTGCGATAATTCCGCTCTTTTCTATGGAGGAGGGCAAGGAGGGAAGCGTTGAAAAGACGCTATTCCACCACGCGTTTATATACTCCGTTCCCAACCACCGACTCTTTGAGGGAGTCCATCCCGAAAAGTTGTTCCTCCGAGAGGAAGAAAAGAACGAATTGGCAAACCTTTTGAGTGTGGTTCATTTAATCCAATACCAAAAAGGGGAGGATATTAAAAAGACCAAAAAGGGAAATATATGGGAAAAGACCTTTAAGAGGAACCCCTTTTATGTCCTTCCCGAAAGGAGGAGTGGGGATAAGAATATTCTTGCACTTACGGAGGTGGAAATTTTCTTTAACTCCGATGTCCGTCCGAGGTTGCAAACGGTTCTAACCGCCTTTAGGTTGTGGGATGCGGTTAGAAACCCTTAGAGGGTTCTTCCTTTAATCTTTTCCCCTTTATGGGGAAGGTTTTGGTTATTTACGACTCCGAAACGGGGAACACCGAAAAAATGGCTCACCTCGTGGCGGAGGGTGCAAGGAAGTTCCCCGTGGAGGTTAGGGTTAAACATGTGAAGGATGCCACTAAAGAGGACATCCTTTGGGCGGACGGTCTGGCTGTGGGAAGTCCGACCTATTTGGGCGGTATGTCTTGGAGGCTTAAAAAGTTCTTCGACGAGATTAGCGACGAGCTTTGGGGTGAAATAGACGGGAAAATCGCCTGCGCCTTCTCCTCCTCCGGCGGGTGGGGAGGCGGCAACGAGATAGCCTGCCAAAACATACTGATGATGCTGATAAATTACGGCTTTCTGGTTTTCGGGGTAACCGACTATGTGGGAAAGAAATTCACCCTCCACTACGGGGCTGTCGTTGCGGGAGAGCCGAGAACGGAGGAGGAAAAAAATGCCTGCGTAAGGTTGGGTGAAAGATTAGCCCAATGGGTGTTGATTTGCAAAGACTGCAAAAGGGAGTATTTGGAGAATTTGAAACCTCCCGAGAAGGACGAAGAGGATTAAAAACCTTCCCCGCCGCTTCGCGGCGGGCTTTTTAACTTTAAACAGTTCCCTCTCTGCTTATATTCTGTTTGGAGCGCAGATACTCCTTTCTGGCGAGCAGGCGGTTTAGGGCGTCCACATACGCCTTTACGCTGGCTTTCACTATGTCTATATCGCTAGCGCGACCGCTCGCCTTTATCCCGTCCAGCTCTATCACGACGCGCGCCTCGGCTTGGGCGTCGGTGTTGGGAGTTAGCGCCTTTATCGAGTAGTCGACAAATTTCGGTTTAATACCGGTAGCCTTCTGTATAGCCTTTATGGCGGCATCGACGGGACCGTTTCCGGTTTCGGTCGCGGTTTTCTCCTCGCCTTTGAAGACCAACTTAACCGTGGCGGTGGGAAGTATGTTGTTTCCGGTTTGCACCTGCAAATGTTCCAGTTTGAGATAATCCTCCCCTCCGGAGGTTCTAAATTGCTCGTAAATGAGCGCCTCGAGGTCTTCTTCGTAAACCTCCTTCTTCTGGTCGGCGAGGGCTTTGAATTTTTCGAAAAGTTTGTTTAGGGTTTCCTCGTCCACCTCGTAACCGAGCTCTTTGAGTTTCGCCTTCAGTGCGTGTCTGCCGGAGTGCTTTCCGAGGACTATCTTCGATTTGGGGAAACCAACATCTTCCGGCTTCATAATCTCGTAGGTCTCACGCTTCGCCAATACGCCGTGCTGGTGGATTCCCGACTCGTGGGCGAAGGCGTTATCCCCGACAATAGCCTTGTTGGGTTGAACGAAGGTTCCGGTAATCCTACACAGGAGTCTCGAAGTCTTATACAGCTCGGGGGTATTTACCTCGGTATAGAGTCCCTTAAAGTGGTCTTTTCTCACCTTTAGAGCCATAACGACCTCTTCGAGGGCGGCGTTTCCGGCACGTTCACCTATTCCGTTTATGGTGCACTCCACCTGGCGGGCACCCGCCAAGACCGCCATCAAAGAGTTTGCGGTTGCCAAACCCAGGTCGTCGTGGCAGTGCACCGAAATAATCGCCTTATCTATATTGGGAACATTCTCCTTTATATCCCTTATAAGGTTGTAAAACTCGTCGGGGATGGCGTAGCCGACCGTGTCGGGGATGTTTATAACCGTTGCACCCGCCTTAATAACCTCTTCGATAATCTTGTAGAGGAATTCCCTCTCGCTTCGGGTAGCGTCCTCGCAAGAGAATTCGACATCGTCGGTGAAGTTTCTCGCGTAGCTTACCGCCTTTTTAGCCCTCTCGAGCACCTCCTCGGGGCTCATCTTCAGTTTGTATTTCATGTGGATGGGAGAGGTGGCTATAAAGGTGTGTATGCGCTTTCTCTCCGCCGGTTTTAGCGCCTCCGCCGCCGCCTCTATGTCCTTTTCCAAAGCCCTTGCGAGGGAGCATATAACGGGACCTTTAACCTCTTTCGCTATTAGGTTTATAGCCTCCCAGTCGCCTTTGGATGCGGCGGCAAACCCCGCCTCTATAATATCCACATTCAGGCGGGCGAGCTGTTGCGCCATCTGTAGTTTCTCCTGTGTGGTCATAGAGAACCCAGGCGCTTGCTCGCCGTCGCGCAGTGTGGTATCGAAAATATAGACTTTTTCACCCATGGTCATACCTCTCTCAACTTTAAACGTAAAAGTATAAGTTGCACCTTTGTATGAACTCCGTTAGCTCTTGCAAAAAATTTGCAATTTCGGTGTGGAAAGAAATACCGACCTCCAAAGGGTTAAGATTTTTGGCTTATGTTAAACCTCTCGGCGGAGGAGTTTTTCGAACTCTCGAAGGATTACAACGTAATTCCCCTCTACACGGAATTTATAGCCGATATGGAAAACCCCCTAACGGCGTTTTTGAAGATAAAAGACCTCGGGAGGTTTCCCTTTCTGCTCGAGAGCGTGGAGGGTGGCGAGAAGTGGGCGCGCTACTCCTTTTTGGGGTATGGCGGGAGCTTTTACGTAAAGACCTACCGCCACTATTACGAGATATACGACCGCGGGCGGCACGAAATTGGTGAATTCGCCGACCCGCTCGACATACTCAAACCTATAGTTAAAAATTACAAACCCTATCGGGATAAAAATCTCCCCCGCTTTTGGGGTGGGTTGGTAGGTTATATCGGCTACGATGTGGTGAAGTTCTGGGAGCCGGTTCCCGACAGAAATCCCGACCCGATAGGGGCGCCCGATATTTTCCTCGTTCAGACCGACCTAATGGTGATTTTCGACAACCTAAGTTCGAAACTGATAGTCCTAAAACCGGTGGTGGTTGGGAATAGAAATCCTTTAGACCTCTACAGGGAGGCTCAAAAGGAAATCCTCCGGGTGGTGGAGAGGTTGAAAAAACCCCTACCCGAAAGGGAGTTTTTACCCGTTCCACCTAAAACCCTTGATGCGGACTTTTCCGAGTGGAGGAGCAACTTCACCAAAGAGGGGTTTGAAAGTATAGTCAAACGGGCGAAGGAGTATATAGAGGCAGGGGACATCATTCAGGTGGTCTTGTCCCAACGTTTCCGAAAGAGGTTAAATACCTCTCCCGAACTCCTCTACAGGGCTTTGAGGTATTTAAATCCATCCCCCTACATGTTCTTTTTGAAGTTTGACGACCTCTACGTGGTGGGTGCATCTCCCGAAATCCTCGTAAGGGTGGAGGATGGGAGGATAGAAACCCGACCTATAGCGGGAACGAGACCGAGGGGAAAAACCCCCCAAGAGGATAAAGAGTTGGAGGAAAACCTCCTATCGGACGAAAAGGAGAAAGCGGAACACATAATGCTGGTAGACCTGGCGCGCAACGATGTGGGGAGGGTGGCAAAGTATGGGTCTGTCAAAGTGGAAAACCTCATGAGGATAGAGCGCTACTCCCACGTTATGCATATTGTCTCCGACGTGGTTGGGGAGCTTCGGGAGGACAGAGACGCGCTCGACGTTATAAAGGCAACCTTCCCCGCCGGCACCGTTAGCGGAGCGCCGAAGGTTAGGGCTATGCAGATAATAGAGGAGCTCGAAAACGAGCGGAGGGGGATATACGCCGGAGCGGTGGGCTATATCTCCTTTCAGGGAAATACCGACACCGCCATAGCTATTAGAACAGCCGTTATCAGGGGGGACGAAATATTTGTCCAAGCGGGGGCGGGAATTGTGGCGGACTCCATTCCCGAAAGGGAGTGGGAGGAGACCCGCAACAAGGCTAAAGCCCTCATTAAGGCGGTCGAGATTGCCGAAAGATTTTGGAAAAACGGATAGCCCTTCGGGGGAAAACTTCCCTTTTCGGTTTTCTTCCTTTAAACCAAAACGGGGTAGGGATTAGATAGAAGACCTACATTCGGATGGTTTTTCCAATATTCCAAGCCACGGAAGGGGAGCGAGAAAAGGATTCTCCTTTCCCATTTATGGAATAAATAGGTGGCGAAAACCCTTTCGGAGAAAATTCAATACCCACGACCGCCACGGGGATATAAAAAGGGCTATACCACTTTAAGGGTCTCTTAAAAATTCGGTAACCTCCTCGGGGGTGAGGTCGTACCAGTTGCGGTAGGCGTCGGCAACCGCGTAGAGGTATACATCCCTTAGGTTTAGGCAGTAAACCTCGTCGACCGATTTGGCGATTTCCTCCGCCGCATCCTTGGAGCAGGTGGGAACGGCAACTATTATTTTCTTGGGATTTCATTTCTTGAGATATTCAATGGCGGCGCGGAGGGTATAGCCGGAAGCCAATCCGTCGTCGACCACAATAACAGTTTTTCCGCTTATATCGGGAAAGGGTTTATTTCCCCTAAAGAGGGTGTTCCTCTCCAAAAGGGTTTGCCGGGTCTTTTGAATTTGGCGCTCTATATCCTCTTCCGTCAAACCCGCCGAGCGGATTAGTTCCTCGTTTAAAACAACATCCCCGTCAAGGTTCATCGCGCCGAAGCCGGCTTCGGTATTCCAGGGAAGTTGAATCTTTCTGACGATTAGAAGCTCAAGGGATGCACCGAGTGCTTTTGCTATCTCCTTGGCTACCGGAACGCCTCCCGATGGTATAGCCAACACCAAGAGGTCTTTATCCTTTAAATACCTCTTTAGGAGCTCGCCCAACTTCTTACCCGCATCGGTGCGGTCTTCAAAAACGAAGAACTTGTTTAGGAGCTCGGGAAGAAAGATAAGTCTCCCCATAAGGGGGAAATTAGAAAGGAAAGGCGGAAAAATTAGGCTTCCTTTCTCCTGGCGTTGAGATACATGAGCAGTAAGGAAATCAGGATTGCAACACCGGCGAGAACAACGTAAACGATGAAACCTTTGGCGTAACCGGCTTTTCCGTAAATATCGACAAACTTACCGAGTATGGGGGGAACCACGAAACCGCCGAAAGCTCCCAAACCGCCAACCCATCCCGCGGCGCCACCGGTTGCGTGGGGGACGTATTTGGGAACGAGCTTGAATACCGCACCGTTAGCCATTCCCATACCAATACCCATAAGGACTTCTCCCGTTAGGGCTATGGCAAAGGAGGAGGAGAACATCAGTATCAGGGCGCCTATTAGGGTTATGGAGTAGCTGACCAAAGCCATCAGCTCGCCGCCAAACTTGTCGCTGAGAAAACCGCCGAGAATTCTGATGACCGAAGCCAGTAAGGAAAAGCCGAAAGCCATTAGCAGACCCGCTTCGGTAACGGGGAGGTTGTAGCTGCTAACCCAGAAGACTATAAACCAACCGGTTAGTGCCAAAAATCCACCGAAGGAAACGAAGTAAAGATATACCAACGCCCAGGTAAATTTCTCTTTAGCAGAGATGATTAGCGATTGCACCAGGCTACCGGTGGGAAAGAGCTCTTGTCCTAAAGCCCTGGCTATCTTTTTAGCCGTTTCGGGGTCGAAGCCCTTCTCTATTAGCTGGAAGTAGTAGGCATCCCTCGCGAAGAGGAAATAGATAATCGTTCCTATCAGTAGGAATAGGAACCATATGAAGTAGGACATGGGGAGTCCCAACGCCTTTAGCGCAAAGGGCAGAACCATACCGAACAGACCGGGTGCCAGGTTACCGACACCGGCGTAAACGCCAAGAGCCGTTCCCTGGTCCTTTTGGGAGAACCAATAGGAGGTTTGGGCTATTCCGACGGAAAAGGTAGCTATACCGCAACCGCTTAGGAAACCGAAGAGTAGGATTAACCAGTACATCCACGGTTCGAGGTTGGGATAAAACGCGAACAGCATTGCCGAAAGTCCCGCCATTCCTATAACCGAAAGCCAAAGGAGCGTCAGCATCGGCTTTCTACCGCCCACCTTGTCGACCCAGGCGGCAAAGGGTATTCGGAGCAGCGAACCGGTGAGGTTCGGCGCGGCGACCAGCAGTCCCAATAGAAATCCGGACAACCCTAGGATATGTTTGAGATTTTTGGCGACCGGTCCATAGAGCGAAACCGCCGCAAAACCGATGAAGAAGCCCCAGGTTGCCATTACCAGACCCGTCAAGGGGTCTCCCTTTAACCCCAACTTTTTGAGGATGGTGTCCTTTTCAATTTCTCCCTTTTTAAGGGCTTGAAGAAGCTTTTCGAGTTCCTCTCGATTTACAGAGGACATCACTCCACCTCCCTAATTTTGTGAAGGTAAATATAAACTTTAACCCCAAATGATGCTTATAAGCAAAGATAAAATCTACTTGTCCAAAGTGTATTAAAAGGTTGACAATAGTGAATTGTTATGAGACAGTTGGTTTCCTTGTTAGGAATTAGTATTCCTCTGGTCTCTTCAGCGGCTGGACTTTTTCAAAATCTCAAATTGCACGGGAATGTATTTTTAGATTTCCGTCCCCGTTGGGAGTATGTGGATATAGAAAACGACGGATTGAAAACGGCAAACGCGATAACCTCTCGGATTCAATTTGGACAAAATCTGCAATTCTCAAAACAATTTAGTACCTACTTTGAACTGACAGCGGTAGTTCCAATTTATGCGCATTACTCACCTTTAAAAGAGGGCTACGAATTTGTAGCCGATGAGGCAGACTTTAGGGCGACCCAATACTACATAGACTATGCGTGGAACTGGATAAACCTGAAATTGGGTAGACAGGTTATAAATCTCGACAACCAGAGGTTTATAGGTTCGGTCAACTGGCGCCAAATGCCCCAAACCTTTGACGCCGCGAGGGTAGACTTTTCCCCCTATAGAGGTATAAGGGCAACCGTAGCCTATATAGTTTCCCGTCAGGGGGTTTTGAAATCTCTATCCACCCAACCGTTCGATTACAAACCTTTCAACCACTCGTGGTTGGTTCACCTATCCTTCGAACCCCTAAAGGGTGTTAAGACTTCCCTTTACTCCTACAACTGGAAGATGAACTCCGACACCTATGGGGTGAACATTTCCGGAAATCTCCCCTACGGGGGACTGAAGTTCGGATATTGGGGAGAGTATGCCCATCAGATAGTTCACAACAGCAATTCCGGTATTTGGGATACGGCAAACTATTATCACCTAAAGCTGTCCCTAAATACCGATTGGGGCAACCTAAAACCCTTCGGGGCTATAGGTTTCGAACACTTGGGAAAACACTTCATTACACCCCTGGCTACCCTCCACAAGTTCAACGGTTGGGCTGATGTATTCCTGAAATACACCGCCAATACGGACACCTACGGGTTAAACGACGCATACGTATACGCCGGCATCTCCCATCAGAGGTTTGGAAAATTTGAGGCGGCTTTCCACCGCTTTACCGCACCCGAAGATTTCCCCCAAGGTGGGAATAAATTCGGAAATGAAGTAGACCTCCTGTGGAGTAAAAAGGTCTTTAAAAACACCTCCCTGTTGGTCAAATACGCCAAATACAACGCCGATAGCGAGGCATCCCAAGCCGGTGTTGGCGACAAGGATACGACCAAATTCTGGGTAATGTTGAACTTTAAATTCGGAGCTTCCTTTTAAAGGTTTTTCTTTTCCCTTTACCTTTAAAGGGTTTAATCGAAATTTTGAAGCGAAAAGGGGAAGGAAATTAAGCCATATCACCGCAACGGCGGCGGAAGATAACCCTGCTCCTCCGCAGGAAGACGATGGGGAAACTTAAAACGTGAACCAAACGGGTAAAAGGCCATACCGCCAAAAGCAGCATAACCAGGAATATGTGAAGTTTGAAGATAATGGGCACATTTGCCATTAGGGTTGGGTCGGGTCTGAGCGTCAATATACCCCTAAGCCAGGGGGCTATGGTGTCCCTGTAGTCGAAAGAGCCGCCGAGGTTGCTGAGGGTTGCGGTAAGACCCGCCAATACCACCAGGAGCAAAAGCACCAAAACGACGATATCGCCGGCGGAGCTGTTTGCCAATACCCTCTTAACGGCAAACCTTCTGTAGGTTAAAACTATTAGTCCCAAAAGGGTTAGAAATCCGGCAAACAGACCACCCGTTACGGCGATTATGTGGTAAACGTGGTCGCTCAAACCGAACGCCTCGTGCACCGCCTTGGGAATGATAAGACCTATAAAGTGTCCCAGAAGGACGAGGATTATCCCGTAGTGGAAGGGCATACTTCCAAACCTTAGTAGTTTCTTTTCGAGTAGCTCGCTGGATTTGGAAGTCCAACTCATGGGGTCGGTTGCATACCGGTAGATATGCCCCAGAACAAAAATTGTCAAAACCGTATAGGGTAGGGCAACCCAAAAGAGGTAGTCGGTAATTCCAACCTGAACGGTTGCCTCCTGCATTTTTAACACCTCCCTAATTTTTGGAAGCCTTTAAAGTCGGCTCCATAGAGAGTAAGGAGAGCAAAACCTCCAAAAGGTGGGCGTAGGGATTTTTGTCCCCCTTAAGGTTTTTGTAAATCTTTTCAACCTCTTTGAGGTATTCGGTCAATATCTCTTTCCCCTTTTCGGTGTTTTCCAGAGATGCGAACTCCAACACGAGGGGGAGGTAATCGGGAAGTTCCCTGTTGGGGGTAAGACCTTCTTTCAGATAGACCTCCTTCAGGCGGGCTAAGACCTCCCCCCTCTCCCTTTCGTCCCCGTATCGGTGGTAGGTCAAATAAAGGCTGTATTTGGTGGAAAAGTCAAAGGTAGAAACGTAAAACTCTTTGAGTTCCCTTTCGGTTTGTTTTCCCGCCCACTCGAGGAAGGGTTTCAATTTTTCCCCGAAGGGGAGTTCCTTAACCAGTTCCTCCCTTTGTTTCACAATTTCCCAAAATTCCTCCTCGGGGTAATCCAAAAGTATGGAGAGAAGCCTAAAGAGGAGTTTTTCTTCCATCTTTTAACCCTCAATGTCCTTTGCAAAAGTCGCAGGGTGGTTTGTAGTCGTATCCGGTAAAGCCCTGCTCCTTAAAGGTGTTTTCGAACTGCTCCTTATTCGTGGTGGGTATAACGAAACGCTCCTCGTATTTAGCCACCGCCAGAAGCCTGTGGAGTTCTTTTGCCTTCTTCCTGTTTAACCCGACCTCTTCGAGGATTTTGTCGTTGAACTCCTCCTCTTTTCCGAGTTGGACTGCCCTCATATACATGCGCATGGCGAGGAGTTTTTTGAGTATCTTCCTTATCGGTTCCTCGTTTCCGGCGGTGAAGAGTTTAGCGAGGTATTTGATGGGTATTCTCATTTCGTCTATTGCGGGGAATATCTCTATATCGCTGTAGCCCTTGGAATTCATTACCCTCAATATGGGGCTAAGGGGCGGTATATACCAGACCATCGGTAGGGTGCGGTATTCGGGGTGCAGGGGCAGGGCGACTTCGAACTCTTTAACCAATTTGTATATAGGCGAGCGGACGGCGGCGTCTATCCAGTCGTATCTGATACCCTCTTTCTCCGCCAATTTTTGAACCTCTTTGTCGGTGGGGTCTAAGATAAGCCCGAGCATTGCGGAGTAGATGTCTCCCTCGGGGGCGCTTGCCGCTTCCTTTACCTTATCGGCGTCGTAAAAGACTATTCCCACATAGCGGATTCTTCCAACGCAGGTTTCGCTGCATACGGTGGGAAGACCCGCCTCAAACCTCGGGTAGCAGAAGATGCACTTTTCCGCCTTGTGGGTGTCCCAGTTGAAGTAGACCTTTTTGTAGGGACAGGCGGATATGCAGAACCTCCAGCCTCTGCACATATCCTGGTCGACTAGAACTATTCCGTCTTCGTCCCTCTTGTACATAGCCCCCGACGGGCAGGCGGCCACGCAGGCGGGGTTCAGACAGTGGTTGCAGAGCCTGGGCAGGTAGAAGAAGAAACTCCTTTCAAACTCGAGGGTTATCTCCTTTTCGAGGTCTTCGGTGATGTTGGGGTCTTTCAACATATATTCGGGTGAGCCGGCGAGGTCGTCCTCCCAGTTGGGTCCCCATTCTATCTTTTCCATATACTCACCGGTGAGCTTCGATTTGGGACGGGCTACCGGTTGGTATTTGGAGGGTTTCGCCTTTATCAGCTTTTCATAGTCGTAGTCCCAAGGCTCGTAGTAGTCGTCTATGGTCGGCATATGGGGGTTGTGGAAGATGTTTATGTACTCGAAGAGTTTTCCACCCTGTTTTAACTCCAATTTGCCGTTTTTATTTTCCCATCCACCCTTATAGTGTTCCTGGTCTTCCCACCTCTTGGGGTAACCTATTCCCGGCTTGGTTTCGACGTTGTTCCACCACATATATTCGGTGCCGTCGCGGTTCGTCCAGGTGTTTTTACAGGTAATACTGCAGGTATGGCAACCGATACACTTGTCAAGATTTATAACCATACCCACGTTGGTTTTAAGCTTCATTTTTTCCACCTCCAAAGGTTAAAAGAGGGGAGGGTTAGACCTCCACCTCGGGGAAAACGGGCTTTTCAACCTTGCGGATGTAAACCACCTCGTCCCTTTGGGTTCCGGTGGGTCCGTAGTAGTTGAAACCGTAGGCGAGCTGCGCGTAAGCGCCCACCGCGTGGGTCGGTTTTATGTGGATTTTTGCCGCTGCGTTGTGGGAACCGCCCACCTGACCGGTGGTTTCGCTTATGGGAACGAAGATAGTCCTATCCTGGGCGTGGTACATAAAGGCTGTTCCCCTCGGTATCCTGTGGCTAACAACGGCGCGGGCTACAATTACCCCGTTTCTGTTTACCAATTCAATCCAATCGTTGTCTTTTACCCCTATCTCTTTGGCATCCTGGTCGTTAATCCAAACGTACTGCCCGCCCCTAAAGAGGGTTAACATCCTGATGTTGTCAAAGAAAGTGGAGTGAATATGCCATTTACCGTGGGGTGTTAGATAGCGCACCTTAATGGTTTTCGATTTTTTAACCGTTTCGGGAACCTTTTCGTCGAACTCAAAGGGTTGCAGTTTTAGGGGCGGTTTGTATACGGGCAGAGCCTCGCCTATTTCTAAAAAGAGCTCGTGGTCGAGCATAAACTGCTGCCTACCGGTTAGGGTTCGGAAAGGTATCAGCAGTTCGGTGTTATTTGTAAAGGGAGCGAAACGCCTGGGGGCTTTCATATGGGTTATATCGGGCACGGGCGGTTTTTCGTCGAACTTTTCCCAAATCTCCTGTAGGTGCCTGTAATCCTCGGTGTTTCCGGTAAATATCGGCGTGGAGACCGTAACCCTGGGTTGGATGGACAGGTCGTCGAAGGTGAACTTTTGGGCTTCGTAGTCTTTTGCCACATCGGAAATCGGCAGACCGGTTTTCTCCTCGGCATTCTTCCAAGCCTTGGAGGCGACGCGCCCGTTGGAGCAGCTGGAGAGCGTCAATACCATATTAGCCGCCTGCTTTGCGTATTCGATGTTTGGCTTACCCGCCGCGGCTCCGTCGTCGCGGGTGCCGAGGAGTTCCTTCAGCTCCTCGTATTCCTCTTTTGCAGACCACTTCCACCCGTGGGCTCCGAAGGGTTTTTCCGCTACGAGGGGTCCCACCGAAATGTATTTGTTGTAAATCTGGGTGTAATCGCGCTCGACTATGGCTATTTGGGGCATAGTCTTGCCCGGTATGGGTTCGACCTCGCCCTTTTTCCAATCCAACACCTTACCGTAGGGCTGGGCTATTTCGAAGGGGGTGTCGTGCATCAAGGGTACCGTTACTACATCCTTGTAGGTGCCGGGAAGGTGTTCCTTCGCCAGCTCGGAGAACTTCTTCGCCAATCCTTTGAAGATATCCCAGTCGGAACGGGCTTCCCAAGGCGGGTCTATTGCGGCGTTGAACACGTGCAGGAAGGGGTGCATATCGGTACTGCTCAGGTCTTCTTTCTCATACCAGGTAGCCGCCGGTAGAACGACGTCGGAGTATAGGGCTGTGCCCGCTATTCTGAAGTCGAGGTTTACAACCAGGTCGACTTTACCGATAGGTGCGGGAGTTCTGACCTTTACCTCCTCGGGTTTTATCGGGCTGTCCTCGGCGAGCAAGCCGCCGTTTTCTGAACCGAGCATATGCTTGATGAAGTACTCGTGCCCCTTACCGCCCGCCGACAGCCAGTTAGCCCTCCAAACGAAGAAGCTCCTGGGGAAGTTTACCGGGTTGCCGGGGTCGGCTACCGCAAAGTCGAGCTCCCCTTTCTTGAGCTGTTCGACCACGTATTTGACTATTTCCTCGTTGCTCTTAGCCCCGTTTTGCTCCGCCTCTTTCGCCAGCTCTATGGAGCTCTTGTTAAACTGCGGGTAGTGGGGAAGCCATCCGAGCCTTACCGCCAGATAGAGGTAGTCGGCGGGGTGTTTGTAGCGGGGTTTAACCAGCGGCGAGGCGAGGTTTTCCATATCGATGTCTTCGTAGCGGTATTGCTCGCTCGCGAAGTAGTAGAAGGTCGTCGCGTTCTGAACTCTGGGGGGCAGATGCCAATCCCTCGCAAATGCCAAGGTAGCCCACCCCTCGAAGGGTCTAACCTTTTCCTGTCCGACGTAGTGAGCCCAGCCGCCGCCGTTTCTACCCTCGGAGCCGGTGAGCATCACCAGGTTGAGAATCGCCCTGTAGATGATGTCTGCGTTGTACCAGTGGTTGATACCGGCTCCCATTATTATCATCGAGCGGCCTTTCGTAAGGGCGGCGTTGCGGGCGAACTCCCTGGCAATCCTTATAACCTGCTCGGCGGGAACGCCGGTGAATTTCTCCTGCCATTTGGGGGTGTGGGGTTGGTCGTCCTCGTAGGATTTGGGATAGCCCTCCTCGACGCCGGGACGGGCTACACCGAAGTTCGCAAACATCAAATCCAACACGGTGGTTACGTAAACCTCCCCGTCGGGGGTTTGAAGTTTTTTTACCGGTATAGCCCTCTTTAGGACTCCCTTGGTTTCGTCGTCGAAGTAGGGGAGTTTTACCGTTACAACCTCGTCGTGGATACCCAAAAGGGTCAGTGCGGGGTCTATTTTGTTCCCCTCTTCGTCCTCCAGCTTTAGGTTCCACTTTTTGGAGTCTTCCCAGCGGTATCCGACCGTTCCGTTGGGGAGAACCGGTCTGTTCGATTTTTGGTCCCAAACGACCAGCTTCCACTCGGCGTTGGACACATCCTTACCTATATCGGTTGCCCTTAGGAACCTCTCTATAACAAAGCCGTCATCCTCTTTTTTAAGGAGCACCAAGAAAGGTAAGTCGGTGTAGCGCTTTGCGTATTCCTGAAAGTAGGGCTCCTGATGGTCGGCGTAAAACTCCTTTAGGATAACGTGGGTCATTCCCATTGCGAGGGCGCCGTCGGTTCCCGCCCTCACCGCTACCCACTCGTCGGCGAACTTGACCGATTCGGCGTAGTCGGGGCTTACCGAAACAACCTTTGCGCCTTTGTAGCGCACCTCGGTCATAAAGTGGGCGTCGGGCGAGCGGGTCATAGGAACGTTGGAGCCCCACATTATGAGGTAGTCGGCGTTATACCAGTCTCCACTTTCGGGGACGTCGGTCTGCTCTCCCCATACCTGCGGAGATGCGGGAGGTAGGTCGGCATACCAGTCGTAGAAGCTGAGCATAGTCCCGCCGATGAGCGATAGAAACCTCGCACCGGAGGCGTAGCTCACCATCGACATCGCCGGTATGGGGGTAAAACCGGCTATCCTGTCGGGTCCGTATTTCTTAATGGTGTGTATGAGCTGCGAGGCGATAAGCTCGTAGGCTTCGTCCCAGGAGACCCTTACAAATCCGCCCCTACCCCTTTGGGATTTGTATTTCCTCTCCTTCTCGGGGTCGCCGAGGATTATTTCCCAAGCCTTTACGGGGTCGCCGCCGCTTTGCTTTTTAGCCTCCCTCCAGAGGTCGAGCAAAACACCCCTTACGTAAGGGTATTTAACCCTTAGGGGGCTGTAGATATACCAGGAGAAGCTTGCACCCCTCGGGCATCCCCTCGGTTCGTATTCGGGAAAATCGGGACCCGTCGAGGGGTAATCTATAGCCTGGTGCTCCCAGGTGATGACGCCGTTTTTCACATATACCTTCCAACGGCAGGAACCGGTGCAATTAACCCCGTGGGTGGTATAGACAAATTTGTCGTAACTGTAGCGGTTTCTATAAAAATCCTCCCACTCCCTGTCGTAGGACATTAGGGCGGAGTGTCCCCCCGAATACTTTTCCCTGGCGGTGAAGTGCTTCAACCGCCTGAGCAGGTATGAAAATTTCCTCTTCATTCGAAATCCCCCTTGACAATTAGAGTAATATGAAAAAAGTCAGAATGTCAAATTTGATGGAATAAGAAAATAATAAGGATTTTTATTTGTCCCCTAACAGGCTTTCCAAATAGAGTCCCCCGAAATGGGTTAGAAAGTAATAGAACGCTATCGGGGTGAAAAACATAGAAAAGAGCATCGATGCGAGGACTAAAAACTGCATGGTAGCCGCCTGCAGGGGCGGGATGCCGGCTAGGAGCAGACCGACCATAACCCCCGGTATGTGGACTATACCCGCCGCCTTTAGCATGTCCCTAATAACGACGGTCGTCAGGGGAATAGCCCTTTTCAGGATATAGGAGCGAACCGCCGACGGCGAAGCACCGAGGGCGAACATTCCCTCCAAAACCCCCGCCTCCTTGACCAGCAGGTCGCCCACGTATTGGGAAAAGAGGGAAATCGAGCGCATGCCCGCCGCCAGCAAAAGACCGGCGAAGGGTATCAGCAGGTGGGGTTCGACCCCCAAAATGCCGACCGCCCCGTAGAGGGCTAAGAGCAAATAGTTGACCGCCGCAATCGCCACGAGGGCGGACAGAAAAACCGCCTTGCGGCTGTAAGCCTTAAGCCCAAACCTCTTTGAGGCTATAAAGGCGGCGTTGGCTGTCATAACGGCGACCACCGCAAGGGTTAGGAAGATATTTGAAACCTTTACCAGGTAGAGGATTACCGACCCTATAAGGAGCAGTTGCAAAAAGGAGGAGACCGAAACGGGTAGTATCTCCCTCCAAATCCCTATTTTGGTCTTTAAATCGAACAGAACCACCGAGAGGATGAGGAGGTAGGCGAGAACCACCTCCGTAAGGGTTTGGTTTAAGTCCATAAAGCGGAAACTATTATGGGAAAAGACCCCACGCGGAGCGCGGGCTTAGGTTTAAACGAACATAAGCCAGCCGAGGGGGTGTCTGTCGACCGTTATCTCCCTCGTCTCCTTGAAGAGCTCGGAGGCGAAACCCAATTCGGTTATAGCCTTGAATATCTCGCTTAGGTGGTGCTCCTCCTTCCTGCCCTTTCCCTTTTCGATGCGCTCGTAGATAAAGAGCTCCGCACCGAAGGGCAAAATACCGGCGTGGTAGTTAACCCTTACGAGCCTCTCCCCGCTTTCGGCTTCTATATCCTCGAGGCGGCGGACTATATCGCTATACCCCCTGTCGGCGAAAAATTCCTTATCGGCTTCCAGCACCTTGCGGGAGAAGTGGTTTACCACCTCCAAGAGGCGGTTTTCCTTAAAGACTCCGTAGAGTTCCGGCTTTTGGGCGTGGCTTTCGTATTCCTCCACCCTTTGGGTGTCAACCTCGAAGTCCCCCGCAAAGGTGGAGTTTCTTAGGGCGACCTTTCGGAGTCCTATAAACCTCTTCGATTTCCCCACCAGTTTAATTTTCTTCTTTTTAATCTCCCCGCTTTGGAGCTCGAATTCGGAGACCTTTAGGAGGTTTAGGAGGTTCTTCTCCTCCTCGTAGTTGATAACCTCGCCCTCAACTATCTCCGGTTCGCCGCCGCAGAGCACCTTCTTTTCCAGCCAGAGGGCTATAGCCTCCAGCTGTCTCCTAACCTCTTGGCGGTTCTCCCTATTTTCGCGGTAGAAGTCGAACCACCAGAGAAGTTTTTTGTAAAACTCGTCGAAGAGCTCCTTATTGCGGTATAGGTTCTCGTAAACGAGTGCGTTCTTCAGGAGGTCTTTTAAGGTTTCCCCCTTCAGGAATACCTTTTCCCCCGCGAAGCGGGCTACCGCATTTGTTAACATTACATCGCTCAAAGCCTTTAATTCCATAGAACTAAAAATTTATAGCCCCTTCGGGGGAAAATTCTCCAAAGGTGGGTGCAAATTGTATCATTACCCCTAAGGGTTGCCGGTCGGAAGATGCCGAAAAAGGTCTTTTTCTCCCTCGGAGACCGCTCCGCCGATAGGATTCTCTCGAAAATCCTCCCCCATCTGGAGGGCGATTTCGAACTCTACGGCATGGGTGGGAGATACACCGAAAACCTCCTCCAAAAGGTGGGAAATGTGGAAGACATAACCGCAACGGGGCTTTTTGAAGTCCTTCCCAAGTTGGGGAGGATAGTGGCGACCAAGAGGCGGGTTTTGGATTTCCTTAAAAGGGAAAAACCCCACGCCCTGGTTGCGGTCGACGCGCCCGGCTTCAACCTCCCCCTGATAAAGCGGGCGAGGGAACTCGGCATAAGGCGGGTTGTCTACTACATCCTCCCCCAAATTTGGGCTTGGAAGGAGGGGAGAAAATACACCCTCGCGAGGTATAGCGACAGCCTTATCTCCATACTCCCCTTTGAGGAGAGATACTTTTCCGACCTAAAGGTGGATTTCGTCTACGCGGGACACCCCTCGGTGGAACTCCTAAAGGATATTCCAAACGAGAAACCCCTTAGGGAGGACTACTTCGTCGTCTTTCCCGGCAGTAGGACTTCGGAGGTTAGGAGACACCTAAAGGTGTTGGAAAAGGCTATCCCCCTCGCGGTTAAGGAATTTTCCCTCCGACCGGTGGTTTTGGCTTTCCGCTCCCACCGGAGGTTTTTGAGAAAACTCCACTCCCTATGCAGGGTGGTTTACATAGACGCCAACCCCGAAAGGGGGCATCTGTTTATAAAGCACGCCCGCTTCGGGTGGATAAAGTCGGGAACGACCGCCTTCGAGACCGCCCTTTTAGGAACGCCCCACCTCCTCTTTTACCGGGTCAGCCGTCCCACCTACTGGATAGCCAAACGGCTCGTCAAAACCCCCCACCTGCACCTGGCGAACGTGATCCTCGGCGAGGGGGTAATCCCCGAACTGGTTCAAGACCGATTCACCCCCGAAGGGTTGATAAAGGCAACCTACCGCCTATTGGAGGAACCGGAATATTGGAGGGAACACTTTTCGGTTCTAAGGGAGAAATTGAGACCCCCGAAGGGGTCGGTATTCGAATACACCGCGGAGGTTCTAAAGGAGAAGATAGGCTAACCTTCGGGGGTTAAATTAAGCTCTTTAATGACCTTTGATGTCCAGAAGTTGGAAGAGACCTTTAAGAGGAATATCGAATTTTTCAAAAAAACCGCACCCCTATTGGCGGAAAAGTTTGAAAATTACACCCCCAAGGCGGAACTGATAATAGACCCCTCCGGTCGGGTAAATATTTACGACAAAGAAAAGGAATCCTATCTCTATCCCGGCGATGGGAGACTTATAACCGCGAGACAGCTCGCCGAGTGGCTCAAGAAACCTTCTTTTATGACCCTCGCAACCCAACACGTAAAGGGTAGACCCGAATGGCTCCACACGAGGTATATAAACCGCCTTATAGACCTCCGAAAGGAGTTTTTTGAAAAAAAGGGTCTATCTTTGAGCGGAGAAGTTATTCCCTCCCTTTTGGTGATGGGGGTAGGTTTGGGGGAACACCTCAAGTTTTTATTGAAAGACCTACCGACGGAAAATGTTTTGGTTATAGAACCCAACGAGGACTTTTTTTATATCTCCCTCCACCTCTTGGATTGGGAAGGGCTTTTAAAACCCTTTATAGGTGGGGAGAGAAAAATTTTCCTCCTTTTGGGGGAGGATGCAAGGGATATAGAAAACGTAGTCGGTTATTTCAACAACATAGGACCCTTTAAGGCGGCGTCAACCTTTTTATACATCCACTATTTGGACGATTTTCTCAAGAACTACATAAGGCAACTTTCGGAGGAGGTGGTTAGAAATATCTCCTTCTTCGGCTTTTTCGACGACGAACTTATATCCCTAAAGCACACCCTTCAGAACATAAAGGCGAAAGTTCCCCTCTTCAACCCCTATGGGAAGGATTTCAACCCCAAGATGCCCGCCGTGGTTGTGGGTTCGGGACCCTCCCTCGACTTTTTGCTTCCCTATCTGAAGAAATATAGGGACAAGCTTTTCGTGATATCTTGCGGAACAGCTCTTGCCGTTTTGGAAAGGGAGGAGATAGTTCCCGACCTGCACGTCAATATCGAACGAAACGATACACCTTATAAGGTGGCTGTTTCTACCACCTCCGAAAGTTTCAGAAAAAAAATCCCCTTTCTGGGGGCTAACAACAACTATCCCCCCTTCTTCGAAGCCTTCGGAAAGAATGCGATGTTTCTAAAGGGAAGCGATTCGGGAGCCGACCTCTTCCCCCACGAAAAGCTTTATTTTGTAAATCCAACGGTGACCAATACCGGTTTGGCTTTGGCTTACTACCTCGGATTTAAAGAAATTTACCTTTTCGGGGTGGATTTGGCATTTCACGAGAAAAAGCACCACGCCAAGGGAACAGCCTACGAAACCTTTTTCGGAAAAGATGTTGAAGAACACTTTAAGGGGGGAATAGAGGTAGAGGGTAACTTTGGAGGGGTCTTAACGACCAACTCGATTTTCTACAGCTCCAAAAGGGTTATGGAGCAGGCTATCGAGTATTTCTCCCACAAGAGGAAAGAGTTCAAAGTATTCAATCCCAACAGGGGGGCGAAAATAAAAGGTGCCCAACCTCTCCCCTTGGAGGATTTGGAAAAAAGACTCTCCTCCCTTCCGGAGGGGGATGAAGGATACCGCAACACCTTTTGGGATTTGGGTGTGGAACCCATAAAGGAGGAGTGGTTTGACTTTCCCCGCGTAAAGATGCAATTGATGACAAACTTTTTCCAACTCAAGGAGGTTATGGAGGGGGAACTTTCCAAACTGCTCGGGGGGGAAGATGCCTTTAAAATCCTATCGGAGTTTTACGAATATATTAGAATCCTCCGAAGGCACAACATACTCATTTACCGACTCCTCCACGGGACTCTTACCCTCTTTATAGCCCATATGTATGCGGGACTTTTAGCCGACGCCCCAAAGAAGAAAAAAATGGAATACCTAAAGAGGGCGACCGAACTATTTAAAAAGATGCTCCAAGAGATGGAAAAAGAGATTTACAACCTATACGGGTATTTCCCTTATTGATTCTTCCACCTGTTGGAGAGTTCCACAAACCTTTTAACGGTCTCCCTTACCCTTCCACTTCTGACGGTTTCCCTCGCCAATTCTACCCCCCTTTGGGGGTTTTCAACCAAACCCGCCGCGGCGAGGGCGAAGGCGCTGTTTATAACGAGAAAATCTTCAGCCACCTCGTTCCTACCCTCGAGAATTTCTTCGAAAATGCGCACATTGGTTGCGCAATCGCCTCCCGCAATCTCCTCCAAAGGGCGCCTTTTCAAACCGAAGTCCTCCGGTTTTACCTTATAAACGTTAACCCCTTCGGGGGATATTTCCGCAACCAGGGTTTCGTCGGTTACGGAGACCTCGTCAAGTCCCTCCATTCCGTGAACCACATACCCCTTTATCACCCCCAAGTTTTTCAAGACGTGGGCTAAAGGTTCGACCAAATCGGCGGAGTATACCCCCACCAGTTGGCGTTTCGCACCCGCCGGATTGGAGAGGGGTCCCACCAGGTTGAAAAGCGATTTAACCCCAACCTCCCGCCGCACCTTGGCGACACTCTTCATCGCCGGGTGGTAGATAGGTGCAAATAGAAAACCAATTCCCACCTCATCTATAAGTTTTGAAACCGCTTCGGGTGGAAGCTCTATATATGCCCCCAAAGTCTCTATAAAATCGGCGCTTCCGCATTTGCTCGAAACGGCTCGGTTGCCGTGTTTTGCCACCTTTCCCCCGGCGGCGGCTACCACAAAGGCGGTCATAGTTGATACGTTGAAGGTGTCCACCCTGTCGCCTCCCGTTCCGCAGGTGTCGACCAGCTCCTCCGGATGGGGGTAGGGAACTCGGGTAGCCCACTCGCGAAACTTTTCGGCGGCGGCGGTTATCTCCTCTACCGAAGCGCCCTTCATAGCCATGCCCATGATAAAGGCGCCGATTTGACCCTCGGTACTTTTACCGCTAACTATATCGGTCAAAGCCTCTTGGAGTTCCTCTTTCGTTAGGTTTTCAAAACGGGATAATTTTCTAATGATGTCCTTACGCATATTTCTAATGATATTTTTGTTCCCTTTGGCGGTTTTCGGATTGAGTTTCTGCCGTGTGGAGGTCTACAACAATTCCGATATCCAAAAGGGGTTTATAGATAGCTATTTATCCCAAAAGGTGTTTGAAATACTTACCGAGACCGGATGGGTGAACGACTGCAAAACGGGAAAAACCATAAGGGTAATAGTTGAGAAGGTAACCTTTAAAGGGAGTTCTATATCGAATAACCGCTTTAGCGGTTATACATTCCGCATAGAGTTCACCATAGAACTCCCAAAGAAAAAGTTTCATTACACCCTAAGCAGGTATGTAGCCCTACCCAATCCCTCCGAAGGAACCCTTCCTATAAGGGGCGCCTTTATAGATGTTTTGGAAAGTTATCAAATCAACATAAAGAGGGACCTATTGCAATACGAAAAACAATTAAAGAAACGTTAAGAATCCTTTATTTGAAGCAGTTTTTCCTTTTGGGAATACTCCGCCAATCGGTTGGCGAGCTTTATAGCCTCCACCGTTGAAGCGGGGTTGCAAATCCCCTTCCACGCTATATCGAAGGCGGTTCCGTGGTCGGGCGAAGTTCGCGGAACGGGCAGACCGAGGGTGACGTTTACCCCCCTGTCGAAGGCGAGCATCTTGAAGGGTATAAGCCCCTGGTCGTGATACATAGCCAAAAAGACGTCAAACCTCTCCCTAAATTGAGGCACAAAGGCTACATCGGGAACTAGGGGACCCTCGCAGTTAATACCCTCTTCCTTTGCCCTTTCAACGGCGGGTTTTATAACCTCCACCTCTTCGGTTCCTATCTCCCCACCCTCACCCGCGTGAGGATTTAAACCCAAAACCCCTATTTTCGGTTTTTTTTGGAAATATCTCTCAAATTCCCTTTCGATGAGTCGGAGTTTTTGAACTATCCCCTCGGCGGAAATACTTTTCGGAACCTCCCTTAAAGGGATATGTATGGTCTGAAGAACCACCTTTAGGGGTTGGGAGTAAAACATCATCGCAAAGTCCTTAACCCGTTGAAAGAAGGCGACGAACTCGGTCTGCCCCGGAAAGGAGAATTTCCCCCCCTTTTTAGCCCAATACTTGCTTATCGGAAGGGTGACTATAGCGTCAATCTCCCCGCGTAGGACATCGGCGGACATCCTTCCCAAATAGGTGACCGCAACAAAACCGGCCGCCTCCGAGGGCTTTATTCCGGCAACCCCCCTAACGCGGTTCAAACTTATCAGATAGACCCCGGGGGATTTAACCTGCGAAATATCCCTTATAGGGGTGTATTGAAAGTTGGGATTAAACCTCTCCTTGGCGTATCTTAAGACCACCTCCTCCCCGTAGAAGATATAAGCCTTATCCGGCTGAAAGGCTTCGGTAGCCTTGACCGCGCACTCGTAGGAGATACCGGCGGGGTCGCCGAGACTTATCGCAATCTTTCTCACAAAAGATTATTTATAGAGAAAAAGCCCCCTTCGGGGGAAAATTTGGGGTAATTATTGGGCTCCGCCGCTGATGGCTTTGAGTATGGCGTCCCTGGTTGCAGGGATGTTTAGGAGTATGTTGAATATAACGGTACCAACCAACAGCAACCACAAGAAGAACATTAGACCTTTAACACCACTGGTTTTACCATTGATTTGGTCGAGTTTAGCCTCCATTTCGGATATTTTTCCCTCTAAGCTTTCGAGCTTCTCGCCGAGAGTGTCGATTTTTCCTATTTGGGTTTGAATTTCCGCTATTCTGGTATCCACATCGCGTAGGACTCTGTCGGCGGCTTCGTTTATCGCGCTTTGAACAACCTCTTTAATTTCGGAGATGGACTTTTCCTCAACTGCCTTCATCTCGGCGAGGGCGGTCTCTATCTTTTGGAGTATCTCCTCGGCTAGGAGTCTTACTTCGCTTTGGGCTTGCTGTTTGAGAAATTCGACGAGCTCTTTAGCCTCCTCGTCGCCCAATTTCTCCCTGAGCTTTTCGTAAAGGTCTATTTCGGAAACAATCATCTTTCGACCTCCTTAACAAAAATCTATTAATTAAGTTTAATTAAAAATTGGGGTCTAAACCCGAAGGGCAAAACCTTCTTTTTCCATTTCCTTAATAAACCTTTCGGCAAGCGCATTCACCTCTTCGTCCGATAGGCTCTTTTCCGGGTGTCTCAAGACCACCCTAACCGCTATCGAGACCTTACCCTCACCTATCTTTTCACCCCTGTAGATGTCGAATATGTAAACCTCCTCCAAGAGGTCGCCGAAAACTTCCTTCGCCACCTTTAGGAGTTTTTCCGAAACACCCACCTCCTCGGGGACGACGAAAGCAAAGTCCCTCCTCGTAGGGGGAAACTTCGATATAGCCCTGTATTGGGGTCTCTTTGCCACCTCTTGGAGTTTCTCGAGGTCTACCTCACCGACAAAGGGAACCGATTTGAGTTCGAGCTTCTGCGCCGCTTGGGGGTGGAGTTTTCCGAAATACCCCAAAACGGTTTCACCCACCCTTATCTCCGCGCACAGGTAGGGGTGCATATAGGAGACCTCCTTCGGTCGGACGGAGAAATCCCCCACCCCGAAACGGGACAGAAGCGCTTCCAATACACCCTTAAAGGTTAGAAAATCCCATTCCTCCTCACCCCTAAAGTGTTTCCTGAACTTCCCAACCGCCAGCAGTCCCAAAGTGGGAACTTCCCTATCTTCGAGGTAGACCTTACCGAGTTCGAATATCGCAATATCCCTGCTGAAGTTGTTTTGATTGAATTTGGCGACCTTTACCAGGGAGGGGATGAGCGAAGTCCTCATATGCCTCTGCTCGGCGTTGAGTGGGTTGACAATCTCCCAATAGGAGGGGAGGTTAAAGAGCTCCCTAAGGCTCTCCTCAATCCAGGGAAAGGTGATAACCTCGTCAAAACCCCTATCGGTTAGGAGATTTCTAATCTTTTCTTCAAAAGGTCTCCTTATCTCGGTATTCATGGGAAGGGTAGGCTTTTGGGGTTCCACGTTGGTGTATCCGTAAATTCTTAAGATTTCCTCTATTAGGTCGACATCTTTGGATATGTCGAAACTCCTAAAGGCGGGTATTTTCGAGCTGAAAACCGCATCGAGGGGGATATTCTTTTCTTCCGCCACTTTTAGGAGTTCCGAATAGGGCATTCTTACCCTAAGAGGTTTCGACATAAGTAATAGATACTACGTTAGGAACCTTTTACGACCCGAACAGTTGGGGAATCAGGTTAAAAATTTCCTTTGTGAAGTAGATGAGCTTTTCCAACATCCACCCACCGAGGATAAAAAGCGTAATTATCACCGCTATTATTTTGGGAATAAAGGCGAGGGTCATTTCCTGTATTTGGGTAGCCGCCTGCAGTATGGAAACAACCAACCCCACTACAAAAGCCGCCAAAAGCACCGGCATGGTTAGGTAGAGAACTAAAAAGGTAGTTTTTTGACCTATCGAAATTACAAAATCGGGGCTCATCAGAGGTTAATGATGACACCTTTAAAGGTTTAAACTCCTTGAAAAACCGTTAAAGGGTAAAAACCTATATTCAAACCTTAGGATGTATAGCAAGGAGAGGGAAAAGGAACTCCTTGAGAAAACCTATTGGCTTTTAGACCACCTTAAGGAGGTTGTAAACGCAAAAACCAAAGAGGAAGCCGAGAGGTATATCGAAGACCTACGGGAGGTTATAAGGTTTCACGACTACAAGTATTACGTCGAGACCAATCCCGTAATAAGCGACTACGATTACGACCAGCTCTTTCACGCCCTCAAAAAGCTCGAAGAGCGCTTCCCCGAACTTGTAACGCCCGACAGCCCAACCCAAAGGGTCGCCAGCGAGATAACGGAGAAGTTCCCCGTCGTGGAACACCTCACCCCTATGCTCTCGCTCGACAACACCTATTCGCCGGAGGATTTGAGGGAGTGGGATAGGAGGGTTAAAAAGATTTTGGGAGTCGACCGGGTCGAGTATTGCGTCGAACCGAAATACGACGGGGCGGGTATAGCGCTAGTCTACCGCGACGACCTCTTTGTCAGGGGGGCAACCCGCGGCGACGGAATAAGGGGCGAGGATATTACAAACAACCTCAAAACCATTAAGACCATACCCCTACGCGCGGAGTTTTCCAAATACGGGATAAAGCTCGCCGAGATACGCGGTGAGGTCTTAATGGACAAGGAGACCTTCAAAAAGCTTAACGAGGAGCGGATGGAGGAAGGTCTGCCGCCCTTTGCCAACCCGAGAAACGCCGCCGCCGGTTCCATAAGGCTCCAAGATCCCAAAGAGGTGGCTAAGAGAAACCTCGTTGCGGTGGTCTATCAGCTCTCCTATGCGGAGAACGATAAGGGCGAGAGGGTTATGCCGGAAACCCACTACGAGGCTATTAAAATGCTCCACGACCTCGGGTTTAAGACGCCCCTTCCCGATATGAAGGTCTGCAAGGATATAGAGGAAGTTATTCAATACTGCCAGGAGTGGGAGGAGAAGCGCAGAAACTACCCCTTCGACCTCGACGGGATGGTCGTAAAGGTCAACAAGACCGCCTATTGGGAGAAATTGGGTTACACCTCCCACCACCCGAGGTGGGCTATAGCCTATAAATTCAAACCAGATGAGGGTATAACCCAACTCTTAAACGTAACCTTCCAGGTGGGTAGGACGGGGGTTGTCACGCCGGTTGGGGAACTCAAACCGGTTGAAATCGGCGGCGTTGTGGTTTCAAGGGTCTCCCTCTTCAACGAGGACTTTATTAAGGAAAAGGATATCCGCATAGGGGATTGGGTTGTCGTAATACGCGCCGGGGGGGTTATCCCCTACATCGACCGAGTCCTCAAGGAGAGGAGAACGGGCAAGGAAAAACCGATAGAGTTCCCCAAAAATTGTCCCTCCTGCGGTTCGCCTTTGGTTAAGCTACCCGGAGAGGTCGCCTGGAGGTGCGTCAATATAGCCTGCCCCGCCCAGGTGGTGCAGAGGATAAAGCATTGGGCGTCCCGCGAGGCTATGGATATCCGCGGTCTTGGGGAGATGACCGCCCGACAACTCTACAAGGCGGGACTGGTTAAGGATATAGGAGACCTCTACTACCTCAAGTTGGAGGATTTGATAAGACTTCCCGGTTGGGGGATTAAAAAGGCTCAGAACCTACTTGAGCAGATTGAGAACTCGAAAAATAGACCCCTCTACAGAGTTTTATACGGTTTGGGTATCCGTTACGTGGGTCTGGTTAACGCCAAAAGGATAGCGGAGCATATAAAGAGCATCTGGGATTTGAAAGATATGCCCCTCGAAAGGCTTATGGCTATTCCGGGTATAGGTTTCGTTGTCGCAAAGAGTATAAAGGAATTCTTTTCCAACGAGAGGAACATCGAGGTTCTCAAGAAACTGGAGAGGGCGGGCGTAAAGCTGACCAAATCGGAGGAGGAGGAGCAAAAACTCGACTACCTCAAGGGGCAAACCTTCGTCTTTACCGGCACTTTAAAGTGCTGTTCGCGGGAGGTGGCGGGCAAGATTGTGGAGGCTCTCGGCGGAAGGTTCTCCAACTCGGTGACCTCCAAAACGACCTACCTCGTCGTGGGCGAGGAGCCGGGTAAGACCAAACTTCAAAAAGCCCAAAAATTGGGAACGGTCAAGATAATCGACGAGGAGCAGTTCCTCAAAATCCTCGAGCCGTACGTGAATATCGAACTCCTCAGGAGGGGAGAGCATATAACCGAGTTCCGCCCGGAGGAGCTGATAAAAGGTTGGAAACCCGCAAAGGGTGAAGACAAAAAGGAAGGAACTAAGAGAGGTAAAACCCTCTTCGACCTCCTCAAAAAGGGAAAGGACGGAGATAAGAATCCCAATAAAGGTTAACCCTTTTCCATTTCCTTTATAAGTTCTTTCAAAATAGTTTGGCAAATTTTGGGGTTGAGTTCCTCGTATAGTGTAGCCGTTCTAATATGGGGAACTCTGTCGTCTACTTCAATCTCTAAGGGGTCGGTATATTTTTTTAGGTACTTAACCTTTAAACAACTTCCCAAATCGGGGTAATCCTGTATGTCGTTACTAACAACGATACCTATAGCCTTTATTCGCAATTTATAAGCTTTTTTGTCATAAGTTTTTAAAAATACGATGTCCCCTATCTTTATCTGTTTTAGTTGTTGGAAGACATAAATATTACTCTTTCCCCAACCGCTGCAGACCAATCCCTGACTTATAAATTCTTCTGATTTATCGTAGGTTCCAGCTTCATACTTATATCCAAAACCCCAGATAGCCATTATCTCGCATTTTGATATTTGATGGTAGGTTTTCCTATTTCACCGCAAAAGGCATTAAAAATAACCCCTTTCGTAGCCGTTTACGGGACTTTGAAATATGGCTTTCCCAACCACGACCTGCTGAAAACCTCCACCGCTTTGGGTGTCGGTTATACGCAAATACCCTTTAAGGTTTTCGATGTCGGATACCCCTATGCGGTTCCTTCGGAAGATGGTTCCCCCCTACAGGTAGAGGTTTACAAAATTCCCAACGAAGGGGTTTTAAAAGAGCTCGATATCCTCGAGGGGTATCCCGAACACTACCAAAGGAGTCCCCTAAAAGTGGTTTTGAGAAATGGAGACACCCTAAAGGGTTGGCTCTATTACACCCAAAACCCCCGAGGGGAAGAGGTAAAAACGGTCTTCCACGACGGGAAGTTAAACATCGATTACATCACCTGGAGGGGTAGTTATATCTACCTCCTCGAGTCGCTCGGGGAAGCCTTCCAAAGCGGGGATTTGAGAAGGGCGGAAAACTTCCTAAAGGTGCTAACCCGTTTTTTAAAAACCTACGGAGGTAGCCACAGAGCGGTTTCTCCCATCTATGGGAAGGTTGTTCCTCTGCTCCTTTCGGCAGAAATTGAAAAGAACAACCTCCTTTTGGATTTTTTAGGGGAGGTTTACCGCCTCGTAAGGGAGGGGGAGATAAATCCCATTCCCCAATTGGAAGATTTCATTTCAAAAATTTGACCGCAAAGAGGACTTTAAAGCCGTAAAAGGAGACCCTATCGGGGTTTTTTAAAATTTCGAACGCCGAAAGGAGTTTGTTGGGGTTTTTACCTGTCCCGGTTCGCTTGAAAAAAAGCAGGAAATCCCTCCCCCTAAAGGGGATTTCCAAGTCCTCGACCCAATAGCGGTTGGGTTTTAAAAGCTTCAGCACCCCTTCGGGGGGAGGAAAGGGGAAACCAATCCCCTCGAGGGAACCCTTTACCGGAAGCGCCAAGAGGAGTCCCTCCCTTGAGACCCTCTCCATCTCGGGGAGCGCCCTTTTCCAATCGCACCAGTGGAGGGCGAAGGAGGAAACCGACCAATCGAAGGAACCGCTTTTAAAAGGCAACCTCTCGGCGTTGCACAAAACTTTCCGCGGAGCGGGATTTTCCTTTAGAGATTTAAATGAAATATCGCAGGCGCTTACGGAGGGGGTCAGCTCCAAAAGCCTTTCGGTGAGCAGTCCAACCCCGGCGCCGACGTCCAATATCTCTTTATTAAAGAGGTAGCCGCCGAAGGCGGAGAGGAGTTTTTCAACCGCCCTCCTCTGCGGGATAGCCCAAGCACGGTAGCTCTTGGAGGCTCTCGAAAACTCCCTCCCAATCTCGCGGGGTGAAATCCTTCGGAAAGTGTCCCCCATCGTAAACCGTCAGCCGAAAGCGGGGGTTTAATTTTAGCACCTTCTTCGCCTCCCTAAAGGGGACTATGGGGTCTTTCCTCCCATGGAGGAGTAGGGTGCGAATTCGCAGTTCCCTTAGGGGGTTTGAGATATCGGTTTGGACAAACTCCCTTAGGAGTTCTTTAGCCCCCTCCTCCGGCGGGAGGTCTTCGCATATTTCCTCCCCCCAAACGAGGTTTCTAAACTCCCTTACCTTCCCCCCGAAGTTCTCTTCCAGCTCCTTAAAGAACCTCTCGAGGTATTCCCTCTTCCAAGCCTTCCCAAAGTGAGGTGTGGCTCCTATCAAGACCAACCCTTTCGGGGGATTTTCTAGGGAAGCCAACACCGAAAGGGTTGCCCCCAAAGACCAACCCACCAAGAGGGTATCCCCATCTATCCTTTCGGCCAACCTTTGGACTTCCTCCCCCAAGGACTTGTATTCCAAGCGGTGGTGCCCCACATCTCCCAGACCTTCGAGGGGTTTGAAGACCTCGGGACAAAAAGCCCACCCGTGGACGGTGAGAATTTTTAAACCCATTTGGGGTCTATTTTTTCAGCCGCTCCCTCTTTTTGGCGACGAATTCCCTTATAACCTCCAGCGGTTGAGCGTTTAGGATATCTTCGGTCTTAGCCCAGCCCCTCCTAGCCAAGCCCACCCCTATCCGCGTAGTCCACAGCTGTCCCACCGAGTGGGCGTCGCTGTTTACAACGAGCTTTACACCCCTTTCGACCGCCTGCCTTATGTGTTGGCTGTCCAAGTCCTCCCTTTGGGAGTTTATCTCGAGGGCTGTCCCCGTCTCGAGGGCTTTTTCCAGAACGCGGTCAAAATCCAGGGGGTAGCCCTCCCTGTAGCCGTATTGCCTCCCGAAGGGGTGTCCTATTAGGTTCACGTAGGGGTTTTCCATAGCCTTTAAGAGTCTGTCGGTGTTGTCTTGGTTAAACCTGCTGTGGATGGATGCGGTTACGAAATCGAACTCCCTTAGGAGTTCGTCGGGTAAGTCCAAACTCCCGTCGGGGAGAATATCTACCTCAACCGACCAGAGGATGGAAATTTTGTCCCCGTACTTTTTGCGGACTCTCTCGATTTCCTCCCTTTGGAGTTTGAACCGTTCGGGGGTCAGCCCGTTGGCGACGCGGGCGCTCTGCGAGTGGTCGGAGATAGCCATATACTCGTAGCCCATATCGATGCAGGCTTTGACCATCTCCTCCACGGTGTTTAGCCCGTCGCTCCAGTTGGTGTGCATGTGGAGGTCTCCCCTAAGCTCGTCGTAACCCACCAGTTTGGGGATGCGGTGCTCGAGAGCCGCCTCTATCTCGCCGGTGTTCTCCCTTATCTCGGGTGGGATGTATTGCATACCCAAAACGGCGTAAACCTCCTCCTCCGTTCTGCCGGCGACCCTTTCGCCCGTTTCGGCGTCGAAAACCCCGTACTCGTTAATCTTTAGCCCCCTTTCCTTCGCTATCTCCCTAAGTTTTATGTTGTGGTGTTTCGAACCGGTGAAGTATTGGAGGGCGGCGCCCCAGCTCTCCGGTTCGACCGTTCTGAGGTCGCACTGCCGGTGGTGGTCTTTGAGGAGAACGGTCGACTTGGTCTGCCCGTGGAGCTGAACATCCTCTATGTCGGGGTAGGAGACAAAGGCGTCGTGAATCTTTTGCCAGTGCTCCCTGGGTGCGGAGACCAGTATGTCGAAGTCCCTTATAGTCTCCTTCATACGGCGAAGGCTCCCGGCAACCTCTATTCGTTCTATGTAATCGCCGACCGCACCCTTTAGGTATTCGACCACATTCCGCGCCAGCGGGTAGGCGACCACGAGGGGGATGCGCTCCTGCGCCTGCCTCCAGAGTTCAAGTCCCTTTAGGATTTTCTCGACCTTTTTAGCCCCGAAGCCGGGAAGTTTTGCCAGAGACCCGTCTTTGAGGGCTTTTATAAAGTTCTCCTTCGTGCGGACCCCCAATTTCTCGTAAGCCACCTTTAGGGTCTTCGGTCCTATACCGGGAACCTCCATCAGTTCGAGGAGTTCCTCGGGAACCTTTTTTCGGAACTCCTCATACTTTTGCACCGTGCCGGTTTTTAAAAATTCTTCAATCTTCGCGAGGGTGGAACCGCCTATTCCCTTAATTTTGTATATGTATCCGCTCTCTATAGCTTCCCCCACATCCATGGGGAGGTTTTCGAGAATTTTCGCAACCCTTCGGTAGGTTCTTATTCGAAAGGGGTTGTCGCCCAGAAACTCGAGGATGTCTGCCATTCGCTCGAAGATTTGGGCGAGCCTTTTGTTACGCTCCATTAAGGATTGAATTTAGGAGTGGTGGGTCCGGCGGGACTCGAACCCGCGACCCCCGGATTAAGAGTCCGGCGCTCTGGCCGGCTGAGCTACGGACCCTATTCTATTAATTAATAGTATAAACTCCGCCTTCGGCGGGCAATAGGATTTATTAAATATGGATTGGACGCTCGTCGCACAGAAAATCGTCCTTGCCTTTATGACGGCTACCTTCGCGATAGGGAGCTTTTTCTCCTTCGTGGTCGCGCCGATACTCTTTAAGACCCTACCCAAGGAGCAGGCGGGGAAGGTGGTCGAAAGGGTGTTCCCCCTCTATTTTGGGCTGTGCCTCGGTTTGGACGCCCTCTCACTCCTGGCGGTCTTCAAGGCAAATGTGGGCTTTATCCTCATTTTGATACTGATACTTACGATTACCCTCAACGCGATTCAGCTCTACGTGATTATCCCCGAAAGTAGGGAGAAGAAAAAAACCGACTACAAGGGGTTTTTGAAACTCCACAAGATATCGGTAACCCTCAATATGTCGGTGGTTATCCTCAACCTCTTGGGGGTTCTATACCTCATCTTCAAACCCTTTTAGTTTCCCCCTTTAAATACCCCGCCAAGAGGAGGAGTATCCCCAAGCTCACACAAATGTCGGCTACGTTGAAGGTTGGGTAATGCCAATCCCCTATGTGGAAATCTATAAAATCCCTAACCCCCCCCAAGAGGAGGCGGTCTAAGAGGTTCCCCAAACCCCCGCCGAGGATTAGAGCCAACCCCCACCCGACAAGGGTATCCCTAACCCTAAATATCCCCCACAGGAGGAGGGCAACTATTAGGAGAGGCACACCGTAGTAGGAGAGGGTTTTTAAAAGACCCTCCGAGTGTTGGAATAGTCCGAAGACAAACCCTTTGTTGAAAGCCTTTGTAAAGTCCAAAAAGGGGAGGAGGTGGAGCGGCTCCCTCAGGAGGTTCCAAAAGAGGTATTTGGTAACCTGGTCGAGGAGTAGGCACGTTAGCGATATCCCCAAGAGGGTTAGGGATTTCTTCATCTTTTCACCCCGTAAAGTCCCTTTTCGACGAATTCCCTCACTATGGGGTTGGGGGAGTTTACTATCTCCTCCGGCGTTCCCACCTGGAGCAGTTCCCCCTTGTAGATAAAGGCTATGCGGTCGGCTATCGAGAGGGCGGAAATCATATCGTGGGTGACCACCACCGAGGTAGCCCCTACCCGCTCCCTCAAGGAGAGTATGAGGTGGTCTATGTTTCTGGAGGTTATCGGGTCGAGACCCGATGTCGGTTCGTCGTAGAGGATTATCCGCCCCTCGCCCGCTATAGCCCTGGCGGTGGAGACCCTCTTCTTCATACCGCCCGAGAGCTGGGAGGGGTAGAGGTCGGCTACACTCTCGTCGAGGTCGACCTTTTTGAGTATCTCTACAGCCTTTTTTCTAACCTCCTCCTTGGGCAGGGCGGTATGTTCGAGGTAGTAAAAGCCCACATTCTCCCAAACGGTTAAAAAGTCAAAAAGCGCCCCCTCCTGGAAGACGTATCCCATCTTTAGGCGTATCTCGTCAAGTTCCTCCTCCGAGAGTTTGGTTATATCCCTTCCGAAGATGCAGACGCAACCCTCGGTGGGTTTCAAAAGTCCTATGAGGTGCTTCAAGAGAGTACTCTTTCCCGAACCGGAGCCGCCTATTATGACGAATATCTCCCCTTCATAAATCGCGAGGTTTATCCCCTTCAGGACTACCCTTTCGCCGAAACGCTTGTAGAGGTTTCTGACCTCTATAACCGGTTTTCCCATTCAATCAATACAAGCTTAAAGCGATAGCCAAAGGGGTTTAAAATCCACCTTGCAAAAATGATGCTTGTCACCAAGGTGATTCTATAATAGAAGTAAATGGGTTTTTCGGGAAACTTAAAGGACTTTCCCTTTCCCGATATACTGCAGGTTATAGCTCGGGAAAGGAAGAACGGTATTCTACTCGTGGAGTGGAAAGATTTAATAGTAGCCTATTACATTAAAAATGGGCAGATAATCTTCGCCCGCCCGGTGGATAAAATCACGAGGGTTTATACCGAAAGAAGTTTTCCCGACCTCATCAAGAAATTGAGGGTTAAGGAGGAAGTTATTCCCAAAATCTTGGAGAAATACCTTCTAAGCCGTCTCGACGAAAGGGAAGGTATATTCTCGCTAATATTCGGATTTATCAAATACAAGTCGACCGAAAAGGCACCAATTCCCATAGAACAGTTGATACTCGAAGCGGCTAGGAAATTGACGCCTATGGAGGTTAAGAGAAAGATAAGTGACGATATGCTCACCTTTATAGTAACTCCCGAAGGTAAGGAGATAGTTAAAAAACTCAATCTCAGCCCCGTAGAAAAGGCGGTTATAGAGCAGATAGACGGAAAGAAAACCGTCGCAGAAATCAGACAGGCTCTATATCCCACCAAACCACTGGATGTGGATAAGGCGCTCTACGGTCTGTGGTCGGCGGGAATTATTAAACGGGTTCGCCGCGGCAAGCGCCACAAACCCGAAGGACTCACCCTCGATATTCTCAAGCGTATTATTGATAAAGTGAAAGACCTATAAGGGGGCGCGGAATAGATGTTCAATAGCTTGGCATCGGGGCAGAAACAGAAAAAGAAGATAAAAATACTCGTCTCCGGACCTTTTGCCGCCGGAAAGACCCAATTTATAAAAACTATTTCGGAAATAGAACCGCTGACCACCGAAAGGAAAACGTCGGCGAAGAATGAAAAGTCGGTTAAAAACTCCACCACCGTCGCAATGGACTTCGGAAAAATCACCATCGATGACGAACACGAGCTTTACCTGTTCGGAACACCGGGTCAATCCCGTTTCGACTTTATGTGGGATATTCTCGGAAAGGGGGCGTTGGGAATAATTATTTTGGTGGACAGCACCAACCCCCAAACCTTTCACGAGGCGAGGCAGATAATTAACTTCTTCGAAAGTAGATATCCCGTGCCGATGGTGGTGGGAGCTAACAAGCAAGACCTTCCCGACGCCTGGCCTCCGGAAATGATTAAATCGGCGTTAAACCTCGACGCCGAAGATATACCCGTTGTGCCAGTGGTGGCGACCGATAAGGATAGCGTAAAAAAGGCACTCCTCACCCTCTTGGAGGAGATATATAAAGAATTCGGTTGATGGTCTCCCCTTTCGAACTCTCCCTTTTGGGGGAACTCCGAAACTTAAAGGAGGAAAACCTCTTTAGGGAGCGTTTTCTATTACCCAAAAAAGGTTTGAAAGTCCTCTGCTCCAACAATTATCTAAACCTCTCCAACCACCCCCGCGTGAAGGAAAGGGCTATAGAAGCCGTTAAGAGGTTCGGAACCTCCTCCTCCGCCTCCCAACTGGTGAGCGGTTATACCGACCTCCACCGGGAGTTGGAAGAGTTTTTAAGCTCCCTCAAGGGTTGCGAGAGTTGTTTAACCTTCGGGAGCGGTTATCTGGCGAATGTGGGGACTATATCGGCGCTTTTTGGGAAGGGTGATGCGGTCTTTTCCGACCGCCTAAACCACGCCTCGATTATCGACGGCGTTCGCCTCTCTAAAGCCGATAGGTTTATCTACCCCCATAGGGATTTGGAAACTTTGGAAGACCTCTTAAGGGAACACCGAAATAGATACCGCCGCTGCGGGATTGTAACCGATTCGGTCTTTAGCATGGACGGGGATATAGCCCCCCTACCCCGTTTGGTCGAGCTGGCCCAAAGATACGGGTGTGCCCTGCTGGTCGACGACGCCCACGCGACCGGCGTTTTGGGCTTTTCCTCCCTCGAGTATTTCGGTATCCCCCCGAAGGGGGATATAGTTCAGATAGGGACATTTTCAAAGGCGCTCGGCTCTTACGGGGCTTACGTGTGCGGTTCGGAGATTGTTATCCAATACCTGGTAAACAGGGCGCGGAGTCTGATATTTTCGACCTCCCTGCCACCCCCGGCGGTCGGCGCCGCCATCGGCGCGCTCGAGGTATTAAAAGATAACCCCGACCTTATAGGGGAGCTTCAAAGACGCTCTAAAACCGTTAAGGGGTGGCTCAAGGGATTTGACCTTAGCCATTCGGAGGATATAACCCCTATAGTCCCCATAGTGTTGGGAGATGAGAGACTCACTCTAGAGGTTAGGGACAGACTCCTCCAAAAGGGGTTTTTCGTTCAGGCTATAAGGTATCCCACGGTGGAGAGGGGAAAGGCGCGCCTCCGACTGACGGTAACCCTCGAACACCCCTTGGAGGTTTACGAAGACTTCGTCGAGACCTTAAGGGGGATACTGAGGGTCTAAAGACCCACCCGTAGGGGTCTCTTTATGTAGAAGACCGCCGAGAGGTAAGCCAAAAACACCGCCACCCATAGGAGGGCTTTCCCCAAGTTGGGTTCCAGGCAGAGAGTGACGAGGCTCAAAAACTCCACCGTGGTTTTTAGTTTCCCCAACCCATTGACGGAACCGACCAGTCCGTAAAACCTCAAAAGGGTTATGGAAATCTCCCTAAACGCCAACAGGAGCAGGGGGAGAAAACCCACATCTCCCTTCAGGTAAAAGGCTGTGAGGGTCAGCAGGACGAAAAACTTGTCGCCGATGTGGTCGAGGTGGGCGCCTATGCGGGTCTTTTGACCGAAATTGCGCGCGACCCAGCCGTCCAAAAAGTCGGTCAGCGTCCCCAAAAGGATTAGGAGGGCTGCTGCCATTCCGTTCCCCGCGACCGCCACCTCGTAAAAGACCAAAAGGGCGAGCGGAAAGCGGGAGAGGGAGAGGAGGGAGGCTATCATAACAAAATTTAAGGATATAGGGGTTTAAACTAACCCCAAGATGGAGTGGTTTCTCCTCTTTATCCTCTCGAAGGTGCTATTTTTCGAACTCTACCCCTTTAGGTTTCTGAAGGTAAAAGGTTGCCCCAAAAGGGAGGGAGAGAAAGAAAAAAAACATACAAGGGACTTCGTCATTCACGTCCACACAATGTTTTCCTACGACAGTCTCGGAAAACCGGAGGAGGTCGAGAGGGAGGCGAAGCTCCTCGGCGTGGAAAAGGTCTTTATCACCGACCACGACAGGGAGGATATAGAAAAACTTTTACCATCCTCGGAGGTTCTCGTCCCCGGTTACGAATACCAGGACGGGGAATACGGAAGGCTTTTAAAACTCCAAATGGGGAAATACACGGTAATAGCCCACCCCAACAACGATAAAAAGCCGCTCTACCGCTGGCGAGGAAATTTCGGGGAGGGCTTTTACTACGAGCTTATCGACCTAAAGGATGTCCTATACGCCGCCCCTTGGTGGCTCAAGCTCTACTTTGTTCTGCGCTTTTTAATCCTATACCCCCTTCGGGGGTTTAGGGCTTTGGACTACTTTCCCCGCCTCATACCCCTGGGTAGTTGGATAGGGCGCTACATAGAGCGGACGGGCGGGAAGCTTCCCATTATCGGCGGTGCGGACCACCACATTAAATTATCTTTTTGGGAAAAACCGAAGCGCTATTTCTCCTTTCCCCGCTACGGGTGGAGCTTTTACATACTCCGCAATCGGGCTTTTGGAGATATAGATAAAGCCCTCGAAGGGGGAAACTTCTATATCTCCCTATGCGACGGGAGGGTGGAAATAGAGGGCGACCGAGTCCTTTTGAAGGAAAGGGAATTGCTCTTTCTCCACTACGGGGACGGAAGGGTTGAGGTAAACGATTGCGGGAAGTTGAATAAAAATGCTCCCGTAGCGGTGGTATACAGATACATCTTCCGAAAGGGGGACTTATACTTCGGTCTCACACCGGTGGCGGTCTTCAAACCCGACCTAATCCAAACCGAGTAGCCCCTTGAGTTTCCTCTTTACCTTCGAAAGACCGAGCTTTACCCCCGCGTAGCGCATTATTCGCGCCATTTGGGCGTATTTGTCCCGCTCGTAGCAGGGGTCGGGGCATTTCCGACATCTCGGTTTCGGGTCGTGAGGGCATTGGGTTAGCCTCTCGACGGCGTAGGCAAATAGGCTGTGACACTCCCCGCAGAGATTTATATCGAACTTAAAAACCTTACCCCCGTAGGGGACTTCGTAGGTCTTTAGGAACTGCCCCGTGTGTTTGTCGTGGCAGTAGACGGGAAACATCCGCCTCAAGGTGTTTAGTTCCCTTTCGAAATCCTCAACCTTCATAAGGAAGATATTTAGGAAAAAACCCCTTTTGGGGGACTAAGAACATTAACCACTTAGCGAGCCCTTAAAAGACTTTTTACTTCGGAAGGCGCTTTAAAATTTCCCAAACACCCTTAAAGGTCAAAACTTTTTTCCAATCCTCCTTTAGGAGTTCCCTTAAGTATTTAAAACCGCACCTCTTGTCGCCAAACCTGAAACACTGCACCGCCGCGTGGTGGAGCATATATTCCCTATATCCCTCAGGGGTCTTCGGAAGGTAGTCCTCTACCACCCTTAAGGTGGCTTCCAAAAATCTCCTGTTTCCCCTACTGGTTCGGTTTGAGTGTTCCCTTATCGCATATCCGTGAAGGGGAATGAAGGCTATTTCCAACCCCTCGGTGTGGAACCTCAAAAAGATTTCCCAGTCCTCCCTCATGAGGTAGCGCTCCTTATACCCCCCCAAACGGAGGAAGGTTTCCCTCCTGAAACAGCTTCCCGACGGATAGCCCACCCTCCCGCCGTATAGAAGCGCCTCGAAGGGTTCCTTCGGTTTTTTCTTTTTTCTAATGGGTAGCCCTTCGGGGTTTACAAAGAGTGAGGGCAGTCCGAAAAATGCATCAAATTTCCCCGCCGTTAGGCGGGTTTTTGTCCTCTCCAAATAGTCGGGAAGCCACAGGTCGTCGCAGTCCAAAAAGCAAACCCACTCGGCGGTTAGGAGCTCCGCCCCCCTATTTCTCGAGGCGCACCTCTCGAGGTTTCTCTTGTTTCTAACCACCCTTAGGGTTGGGTATTTCTCTTTCAACCTTTGAAGGGTCTCGAAAGTTCCGTCCGTCGAATGGTCGTCGACGACTACGACCTCTTTGGGTTTGAGCGTCTGTTCGAAAACACTTTTAACGGAATCCTCTATAAATTTTTCGCAATTGTGGGCGGTTATAACAACCCCGAAATCCATTAAGAGGTATTTAAAGAAATTTCTCCTCCAAAGGGTGGAAAAGGTTTGAAGGAAAACGCTTAGAGGAAGTAGGAAAGGGAAACCTCCTTAGGTTACCTCGTCGGAGGATAGCTCATCCCCCTTGGCGGGTTCGTTTTGTTTGCTTTCCCTCCGTTGTTCCCTTTCCTTTCTCTCCTTTTCGCGGAGCTGTTCGTAAGTTCTACCCTCTTTGAGTTGTTTGAGGTATTCCTCTCCCCACTCGGTGATGTGGAGGTTTTCTATCTTCTGCTCGCCGGCGTGAACCCCGCGAGTGGTAAACTTCGGTCTTCCGAGTTCGTCGAGCTCGGCAACCTTTACCTTGATGATGTCTCCAACCTTGTAGAGGTCTCTGGCGTCCCTCACATAACCGGGTATTTTGGAAACGTGGAGCAGTCCGACCTTGCCGGGTAGTATCTCCACAAAGGCGCCGTAGGGTTCAACCCTGGTGACCTTACCCACGTAGATATCCCCGACTTGGACGTCCTTGGTGATTTCCTGTATCATCTGTTTAGCCTTTTCGAGGGCTTGCTCGTTGGGCGCGCTTATGGAGACCTTACCGCCGTCGAGCACCCACACGGTGGTGCCGGTTTTCTCCTGAATTTCCCTAACTGTCTTTCCGCCGGGACCGATAATGAGGGTTCCCTTCTCCTCGGGAATTTCGACGATTTCGAGCCTGGGCGCGTAGGGGGATAGCTTCTTCCTCGGTTCGGGTATAGCCTTATACATCAGGTCGAGGATGTAGTTTCTCGCTTTCTTAGCCCTCTCGAGGGCTTCCGCCATTATCTCCTTGGTTATTCCCTTGACCTTTATATCCATTTGGACGGAAGTAATACCGTCGCGCGTTCCGGCGACCTTGAAGTCCATATCGCCCAGGTGGTCTTCGTCGCCGAGTATATCGGTGAGGATTATGTATTTACCCGTCTCTTCGTCCATAACGAGACCCATCGCGATACCGGCAACATGCTTGTTGTCCTTTACAGGCACGCCCGCGTCGAAGAGTGCCAGCGACGCCCCGCAAACGGTCGCCATGGAGGTCGAACCGTTGGACTCCAAGATATTGGAGACCACCCTAATGGTGTAGGGGAAGGTTTCCTCATCGGGGATAACCGGCTCGAGCGCCCTCTGGGCGAGATAACCGTGACCTATCTCCCTCCTCCTGGGGGGACCCCAAGGCTTAGCCTCACCGGTGGAGAAGGGCGGCATGAAGTAGTGGAGCATAAATCTCCTGTACCACTCGCCTTCGTAGATGCTCTCCTCGAGCTGAGCCTCTTCGGGCGAACCGAGGGTAACGCTAACCGCCGCTTGGGTTTGTCCCCTTCTAAAAATCGCGCTTCCGTGCGGTCTGGGGAACGGATGCAGGTCTATGGTTATCGGTCTAATCTCGTCCGGTTTCCTACCATCTATACGTATACCGGTGTCGAATAGGTGTTTCCTCATTATCTCGCTTTCCAATTCCTTGTAGTAGACCTTAGCCCTAAAGAGGAGCTCTTCAGGTATTTGTAGCGCCTCTATGGTCTCTTCCAAAATTCGGTCGAGAGCCTCTTTACGCTGACGCTTGTCCCTGATAAAGAGAGCCTGATAAATCTTGTCCGCCGCAAACTCCCTTATCTTCTCCTTCCACTCCTCCGGTAGGTCTATTTTCTCGTATTCGAATTTCGGGACTCCCGCTATCTTCCTCAAGTCCTCTTGCAGTTTTATGAGGGGTTGGAGCGCCTGATGACCGAAGTAGAGAGCCTCGTTCAAGACCTCTTCGGGAACCTCCTTAGCCCCACCCTCGACCATTACAATCGCGTCCTTGCTGCCGGCGAGAACTATGTCGAGGTCGGCTTTTTTCCTCTCCTCGTAGGTGGGGTTTACCACAAACTCGCCGTCTATGCGGCAGACCCTAACGCCGGCTATGGGACCCTCGAAGGGTATCCTCGATATGTGGAGAGCCGCCGACGCCCCGGTTATCGCCAGCACGTCGGGGTCGTATTTGTCGTCCGCCGATAGGAGCAAGGCGGTTATTATCGTGTCGTAATAGTAGCCCTTCGGGAAAAGAGGTCTTATCGGGCGGTCTATAACCCTCGCGACCAAAACCTCGCGGTCGAGCGGTTTGCCCTCCCTTTTGGAGAAACCGCCGGGAATCCTACCGAAGGCGGCGGTCTGCTCCCTATACTCCACCGCGAGGGGGGTAAAGTCTATATCCTCCATAGGTTTCTCGTCCATTACCGCGGTGACGAGAACCTGCGTTTCGCCCTGCTGGACTATCACCGCCCCGTCGGCGAGCCTCGCCACGTGCCCGGTGGATATCTTTATCGGTTCGGGATGTCCGGGAAGGGTTGCCTCAAGTTCGATTTTTTTAATCTCTTCCATCGGATAATCTCTCCTTTCCTCTGCCATCTTCAAATTAAGAAATTTAATTCTCTCCACTCAAAGCCCTTTCTTGGAATTGAGATTGGAAAGAATCCTTAACCCTACCAAAGGTCGTTGACCTAATTTCGGGCTTCTGCTAACCCTTAGAGTTATGCAAGTCGATTACACGCTCTACCTGATAACCGACGACGGCTATCTCGCCGATAGGGATTGGCTAAAGGCTATAGAGGACGCCCTAAGGGGTGGGGTTACCGTAGTCCAATACCGGTCTAAAAGTGGAACTAAGACCACCAAGGAGATGTATGAAGAACTTCTCCAACTAAGGGAACTTACCAAAAAATACGGTGTTCCCCTCATAGTGAACGATAGGGTTGACCTCGCCCTGGCGGTGGATGCCGACGGGGTTCACATAGGTCAGGACGACCTCCCCCCCGAGGTGGTTAGGAGAATCCTCGGAGAGGACAAGATAATAGGCATCTCCACCCACTCTTTGGAGGAGGTTGAAAGGGCGAACGACCTACCGGTGGACTACATCGCATTCGGCTCCATTTACAGGACACCGACAAAAGAAAAACCTATAGTGGTAGGTATAGAGCAACTAAAAGAGGCAAAGAAAATAGCAAAAAAACCCCTTGTGGCTATAGGGGGAATAATGTCCTACAATGTGGACGAGGTAATAAAGGCGGGCGCCGACGGGGTAGCAGTTATATCTGCCATTTTGGGGTTTAAGGACACCTTTAAAGCCGCCGAGAGTATGAAGAGGGCTATAGAGAAAACCCGTAGGGAGTTGAAACTTTTGGGACTCCTATAGAATTAGTCATATCCTTCTGCTACCACCGTTTGTTTGTGACCATTAAACATTTTCTTCCTATTTCCGATTACTAATTTTAAATAGTTGCCGGGAGGTTAACCATGGCTGGAGAAATTTACTATCCCAATGTAACGGGAGCCTTCGATTGGGGAACTCTGTTAGATGGAATAATGCAAATGGAAAGTGTACGCCTCCAAAATTTGGAGGCTCAAAAACAAACTATAGACCAAAAATTGAATGCCCTTAACGATTTAAAAGGTAAATTAGAAGATTTGTACAATTTCACTTCCGGAATCTCGGAGGACGACTGGTTTAATAAAAAAACGGTCGAAAATAATAATCCAAATATAGTTGACGTGTCTATTATAAATAATAATATTCCCGAGTATGTGGCTCAAGGAACCGTTAATAAAGTAGCACAGATAGAGATATCCTACTTTTCCAGAACTTTTAGTAGTCCCGATGAGCAATTCGATCCAAACAACCCTAATAAAGAATATACTTTAACACTTCGTTATAACACCGTTGATGGTCAAACCATAGAGAAAAATTTCACCTTTAAGGGAAGCGATACTCTGCAAAGTTTAATAGACCAAATCAATAACGATCCCGATATTGGTAAATATCTCCACGCCTATACAATGTATACGGGTAACGGATACCACTTTGCAATTATGGAGAAGGATGTTGCAGCTTCTGCCGAAGAGAGCACAGCGGGAACTTACAACTCCGGCGATTTGGAAGGAGTTTTAGGCGATTACGTTATAATGCAAGGTGCCAAAAATTCTGAAATACAGATAGGCAACCAAACTTTTGATAATCCCGGTTATGATTTTACCGACATCCTACCCGGTTTAAAAATCCGGGTAAAACAACCCGGTAATTTCTCCGTTACCATTAAAACGGACTATGATGGAATTGCTCAAAAATTCGTTGAATTAGTTAATAAGGTTAACGATATAATTAAAACCATTAATAAACTAACAAAAATAACTAAGCAAGGTGATCAGGTTAAGGGCCCTATTATAAGTGACTACTCTTTAAAGGAATTAAAAATAAGGTTGCAAAACTTATTTCAACCATTACTTTCTGACTCCAATATAGCCAAATACAACGTTGTAAACTTTAACGACGATGGAACTATAACCTTGAATAAAGCTGCTCTTAAAAACTTTCTCGAAGAGAATCCTAAAAGTAATTGGAATATTCTCTATCAAGTAGTAGAAAGTGCTAAAAATTTAAGCAATATTGCTTTAAATGATGCCTATGTTGCACCTCTTATAAAAGGTTACCGGAATATGGAAAATCAACTAGAAGAAGAGATTACTTCCTATCAGGAATACCTTCAGGAGAAACAGCAATTCCTAAAGCAACGTTTTGCGTATGTTGAAAGTTATGTTGCCAAACTTCAAGATATCCAGGCAAAAATAAACAGCATATTGTCTGCTCAGATGCTTACTTAATTTCTTTCCCTTTATTATTTCCTTTGAATGTTTGGGTCTTCCGTTGACCAAAAAGAGGGATTTCTAAAAAGTTCTATAGAAACACTCAAAGAGGTCTGCTCCAAATTCGGTTTCTCCCGAAAGGTGGAGGAGTTGGAAAAGTTCCTCCAAAGGTTGGAAAGTCCCTTTCTCATTACAGTTTTCGGGGAGGTAAATGCGGGAAAGAGTTCCTTTTTAAACGCCCTTTTGGGTATTCCCGACCTCTGCCGAACGGACGTCGACATATGCACCGACCGAATAACGGTTATTAGATACTGCAAAACCCCCGAAAGGAAAAAAATAGATGAACTCACCGAGGAGGTTTGCGTAAACAATTCCCTCCTAAGGGGGTTTACCGTTGTCGACACACCGGGAATAAACTCCGTTCTCGAACACCACACCTATATAACGGAGCAATTTCTCCCAAAGAGCGACGTCATTTTGGTGGTTCTCCCCGCCCCCAACCCCCACACCAAGCCTATATGGGAT
>JALVTI010000031.1 GCA_027035985.1 Aquificales bacterium
ATTAAGGTTTTAATATGCTTTTTAATGCCGAAAAATGGATTCCAAGATTTAGAAACAACCTTTATGCGGTATCATTAATAAACTTCAAAACAACAAAAAACGGAGGTAAAAATAATGCCCTTCAAATTGCAGGAAACTTTCCTCAACACCGCAAGGAAACAGAAAATTAGAGTTTCCATTTATTTGGTAAACGGCATTAGACTTCAGGGAAGAATTCGCTCCTTTGATACCTACACCATTTTGCTCGACGACGGAAGAAACCAAACTTTGGTTTTCAAACACGCCATTACAACTATTATTCCTTCCGAAAGGATTGAATTTAAATTCCTCGGCGGTGATGAAAGCCAACAACAGGAAGCCACCGCAGGGCAAAACGAAGAAATAGACCCCAATGCCCTCTAAAAAAACTTTTTTTCGTCTGTTTATTCTTCTTTCCTCTACCACCCTCTGGATAGCCGCCGGTGTATACGCCGTTTATATTAACAGTCTCCGTCTCGAACAATACAAGCTTATTAGGGAACTTCGGGAACTCCGCAAAGAAAATAACGACCTTTACCTAAAAATTTCCGAAGTTTTAAATTACAAAACGGCGAAGGAATTTGCAACAAAAGAGGGTTATGTCCCCATAAAACCCTATCGGGTAATAAATTTCCTTCCAATTTTAAAGGATAAACCTCTAATAGATTTTTACTTAGTTTGGTTCGGGGATACCCCTTTAAAAATAGCCAAAAAGTTGGGGATACCTTTAAAGGTATTGATTCAATACAACCCTTCCCTTAGGTGGGGATATGTTGTCCCCGGTCAGAGGTTAATCTATCCCGTTTCTTTCCCTATGGCGGAGGAAAAATCCCCACAACAGAATAAGACCCCCCAAAACAACGGCACCCAAACAGACCAATTGATTCCAAGTAAGTCCCAAACCGGGAATGGGGGGAGTAACACCCCTAATAAACTCCAATAGGAATCTCTCTATTCCATACCACAAGAGGTACAGAGCGGCTATAAATCCATCAAAAGGTTTCCTTCTATAAAGGTAAAACAATAAAAGGTAACCGATGAAATTTCCCGTAGCCTCCATCAGTTGGGTCGGATAGAGAGGTATCCCCGAAGGTGCGACCGATTCGGGTGGAAAAATCACACCTATGGGTAGAGTGGTGGGTTTTCCATAACAACAACCGGCAAGCCAACAGGATAACCTCCCCACCGAATGGGCTAACAGTAGGGATACGGCTGCAACGTCTAAAACTTTCCAAACCGGCAAGCGGTAAAAGATTATTCCCCCTATAACCGCCAATACCCCAAAGATAAAGCCCCCAAAGAAGTCTAAACCGCCTTCCCAAACTTTAAAAAATTCCTTCAAAGGGAGGTGGTGTTCTATTCCGTAAAAGACCCGAGCCCCTGCGAAAGCGGTTAAGAAAGTCAAAATAAAGATGTTTTCTAATTTATTTCTGTCGATACCTTCCCGTTTGGAAAAGTAAACCATGGAGAGATAAGCGGTTAAAACCGCAAACAGAAGCATTACCCCGTAGGCGGGAATGGTCAAACCGAAAAGGTGGATAAAGGGATGCATAAGCGATTAAATGTTAAGCCGCTTCGCGGAGACCTTCTTTTAAATCTCTAACGGCGGATGCCAAACCGTTTAAATCCCCTCTGCCCGCAAGTTTTACAAAGAGACTTCCGACAACTATCCCGTCGGCTAGAGCTCCCACTTCCCGTGCGTGTTCCCTTTTGGAGATACCGAACCCTACAACGACCTTTTTATTGCAGACATTGCGATAGAGATTTAAACGTTCTTTCAAATTTCCCAGGGGTAATCTGTCCCTCTCGCCGGTAATACCGGTAACCGAAACGTAATAGGTAAAAACATCGGTTTTCTCACAAATCAATTGGAGACGTTTTTCGGTAGAGGTAGGAGCTGCCAGCATAACGGTGGCGAGATTGTATTTGTGAGCCACTTCGCGAAGGTCGGCACTCTCTTCGGGGGGCAGGTCGGGAACGATAAATCCATCTATCCCCGCCTCCGCAAAAGCGGATACAAATTTTTCCAGACCTATTTTAAAAATGGGGTTGTAGTATGTCATGAGTAAAAGGGGTGTTTGAGGATACCTCCTTCTGAGGTGACTTACGGCTTTTAAGACATCTTTAAACCTTATTCCATTATTTAGCGCCTTCTCGTGGGCAACCTGTATAGTGGAGCCGTCGGCAACGGGGTCGGAAAAGGGATAACCCACCTCTATTACATCGCTTCCATTCTCTATCAAAATTTCAAAAGCTCTTAAAGAGGTTTCAAAGTCGGGATAACCGACCATCATATAGGAAACCAAAACTTTTTTCTCCCTTTCAAAGGTGGAGGTCAATCTCTCGAACATTAAAGGTAAAAAGGATAAAGGAGGTATCTATTGGGTGATTTTTTTGGGTGCCAAAAACTTGACCAGAAAGGGATATATAACACTGCTCAAGATGGTCAAAAGTATGACGACACCAAAATCGGTGGAATTCCAAATACCTTTTTCGAAAAGGATTTTGCCTATGGCTATTAAAACCGTAAAGGGAAACGAGAAGAGCAAAGCCGCCAACACTATTTCCCTTAAGGAGAATCCCAACATTTTCAACCAAAGGGAGGAGAGGAGTTTTACCAGAAAAATACCCAAAACGAGGATAAAAGTCATTTTTAAAAATAGAGGGGAGACCGCAGAAAAGTCGAAGGACAACCCCACGTGGATGAAAAAAAA